>JALFIX010000121.1 GCA_022775105.1 Prevotella sp.
GATGAACACCATATACACCACTATGCCGGCAGCCGTACTCCACAGGCTCATCCTGCAGCATCCCTCGCTTCGGCGAAATGCAACCAACGCTCCCACAGTCCATAGTGTCACGGCGACAACGGCAAATGGTAAAAAAACATCCCAAGTTATCATAATCTTTAATTTTAGTATCGCATGTGCTCAACTGTCATTTATCTTCATTTTACTACTTGAGAAAGTTGAGCTTTTTAATCTTTCATTTTTTCAATTTTTCAATACTTCAATTTTTCAATTCTTCAATCCTCGCCCCCCTCCCGCCACTGCTCCCAAGAGCAGCAGCGACAGCCCTGCAAGCATGGGGTACTTCCACGGTTGCCGCTCAACCATCAGGACGCAGTATGAGGCATTGGTCTCGGCATCAAAGCTCATGAGGTAGATGTCCTCGGAAAGACCAACAGAGTAGGGACTGTTGACCGCTATCTCCACTGGGCTGTCGTCAATGAGCACTGTGGCGGAATACTGCGTGGGCGAACCGTCGGCAGGGTTGGCGGTGATGTTGAAGTCCTTGAGGCGGAGAGAGTAGGGCAGTGATGCCATGCGGCCGTTTGGGTCGATGGCGGATGTGGTGGCTTTCTCTCGTCCCACAATGGAGCGCAGTTCCTTGTTGTCGCCGGCACCGACGAGACCGCTGAAGAGGGCAAGCCACAGTCCGACATGAGTGGCAAGGAATATCCAGTCCTTCAATATGTTCACCGTCCTAATCCTATGGATTATGACGAGCGTGAGGTGTGCCGTCAGGGCGACGAGCAACGTGACAAAGGGGATGGAGGTCTGGAATGGTGAACTATATGATGAGGAAGTGCCGTAAGGCAGGCTGCCGCCTATGATGCAAGCCACGACGGTGAGCCCGATAAGCCAGCACGACATACGTGGCGAGCGCATCTTTATAACCCATTTGCGCCTGCCCCATTCGCACTCCATAACATAAAGAGCTGCAACAAGGGCAACGCCTATGGCTATACCGACAGGAAACGAGAACCACGAAACATTCATAAACAGTCGTTTTAAAATTGTTGCAAAGATACACTTTTTTACACAAATAACCAACTGTTTACACATATTTACCCTTAATAATTAAATCTTTTTAAGACAAGATACCCGTATAGACGCAAGGTTATTCGGAAAAATAGTGTACCTTTGCAAACCGATATACGATATATCGGTAATATTACGTAATTAAAGACAAAGAGATTATGGAAACCAAGATACCACAGGAATGGAATAAGTTCTATTTGAAGGACGTGTCGTTCGTGAATATCATGACGAGACGCATCTTCAACATCCTTATCGTAGCCAATCCATACGATGCCTTCATGCTCGAGGATGACGGACGAGTGGACGAGAAAATCTTTGATGAGTATATGGACCTCGGACTGAGATACCCGCCTACGTTCCGTCAGGTGAGTACTACGGAGGAGGCCAACGAGGTGCTGCGCACAACAGCCATCGACCTCGTGATATGTATGCCGGGAAATGCCGACAACGACGCGTTCGACGTGGCGCGACAGGTGAAGCAGGACTCGCCCGACATACCGTGCGTGGTGCTGACTCCGTTCTCGCACGGTATCACACGACGTATGCAGGACGAGGACCTCTCGATGTTCGACTATATCTTCTGCTGGCTCGGCAACACCAACCTCATCCTCTCAATCATCAAGCTGATTGAGGACAAGATGAACCTCGAACACGACATCCAGGAGGCCGGAGTGCAGATGATACTGTTGGTGGAGGACGGCATCAGGGACTACTCGTCGATACTGCCCAACCTGTATAACTATATCCTTCAGCAGAGCAAGAACTTCTCGCAGGAAGCCCTTAACCCCCATGCAGCGGCACAGCGCAAGAGAGGCCGCCCCAAGGTGGTGCTGGCAAGATGCTATGACGAGGCAATAGAGATTTTCGAGAAATACCACGAGAACACCCTCGGAGTGATTAGCGACACGCGCTTCCCCATCCACGGCACTATGACCGACGACCGTAAGGGTATAGGATATTCGCCTGAAAAACTGGAGAAAGACCCTGAGGCAGGACTCAAACTGCTGCGCGAGATCAGGCGGAGGGACGAGTTTGTGCCACTGATATTGCAAAGCTCGGAGTCAGCCAACCGCGCCAAGGCTGAGAAGGAACACTTCCGGTTTGTGGATAAGACATCCAAGAAGATGAGCGTTGACCTGCGCCATATCATGGAGGAGCACATGGGATTCGGCGACTTTATCTTCCGCGACCCGAACACCCGCGAGGAAATCATGCGCATACATTCGCTGAAGGAGTTGCAGGACAATATCTTCAAGATACCCAACGACTCGATGCTCTATCATATCTCGCGCAACCACATGAGCCGCTGGCTCTGCGCAAGGGCCATCTTCCCCGTGTCGGCATTCCTGAAGCATGTGACGTGGAGAAAACTGCAGGACGTGGATGCCCACAGGCAGATTATCTTCGACGCCATAGTGCAATATCGCCATATGAAGAACATCGGAGTGGTGGCTGTGTTCGACCGCGGCAAGTTTGACGCCTACAGCCACTTCGCCCGCATCGGCGACGGTTCGCTCGGCGGAAAGGGCAGAGGCTTGGCATTCCTCGACAACATCATCAAGAAGCACCCCGACCTCAACCAGTTCAACGGAGTGACGGTGAGCATACCGCGCACTGTGGTGCTCTGCACCGACATCTTCGACGAGTTTATGGATACCAACAACCTCTACCAGATAGCACTGAGCGACGCTCCCGACGACGTCATACTCGAACACTTCCTGCGCGCCCAACTGCCCGACTCGCTCATAGCCGACTTCTTCACCTTCTTCGACGCGGTGAAGTCGCCGATTGCCATCCGCTCTTCATCACTTCTCGAAGACAGTCATTATCAGCCCTTTGCTGGAATATATTCCACATATATGATACCATATCGTGAGGATAAGTATGAGATGCTGAGGATGCTGGCTTGTGCAATCAAGGGTGTGTATGCCTCGGTGTATTACAAGGACTCGAAGGCGTATATGACAGCCACCAGCAACGTGATTGACCAGGAGAAGATGGCGGTGATATTGCAGGAGGTGGTGGGACACCAGTATGGCGACCACTACTATCCCAACTTCAGCGGTGTGCTGCGTTCCATCAACTACTATCCTATCGGCGACGAGAAGGCTGAGGAGGGTATAGCAAGTCTCGCCTTGGGACTCGGAAAATATATCGTGGATGGCGGACAGACGTTGAGAGTGAGTCCTTATCATCCCCACCAGGTGCTGCAGACAAGCGAGTTGGAGACGGCACTGAGGGACACGCAGACGAGATTTTATGCCTTGGACATGACCAACGTGAGCGAGGATTTCAAGGTGGATGACGGATTCAACATCAAGAACCTGAGGGTGAAGGAGGCCGACAAGGACGGTTCGCTCAACTATATAGCATCGACCTACGACCCATACGACCAGATTATCCGCGACGGCATATACGAGGGCGGCCGCAAGATAATCTCCTTCTGCGGAGTGCTGCAACAGGGCGTGTTCCCATTGCCCGAACTCCTGCAGATGTCGCAGTCGTTTGGCGAGCAGGAGATGAAGCGTCCGGTGGAGATTGAGTTTGCATGTAATATCAACAACGACAAGACGGGCGAGTTCTATCTTCTTCAGATACGTCCGATAGTCGATAGCAAGCAGATGCTTGAGGAAGACCTGACGAAGATTCCCGACGAGCAGTGCCTGTTGCGCTCGCACAACTCGCTTGGACACGGAATAAGTGAGGAGGTGACTGATGTGGTGTATGTGAAGGTGGATGACAACTTCACGGCGGTGAACAATCCCGCGATAGCCATGGACGTGGAGAGCATCAACCGCAAGTTCCTCGACGAGGGAAAGAGTTATATACTCGTAGGTCCCGGACGTTGGGGTTCGAGCGACCACTGGCTCGGCATACCGGTGAAGTGGCCTCATATCAGTGCCGCCAAACTGATTGTTGAGTTGGGACTAAAGAACTATCGTGTGGATCCGAGTCAGGGAACGCATTTCTTCCAGAACCTCACGTCCTTCGGAGTGGGATATTATACCATCAATCCCTATAACAACGACGGCATCTTCCGTCAGGACATCCTCGACGCCATGCCCGCAGTGGAGGAGACGCAATACGTGCGCCACGTCCGCTTCGAGCGTCCGATAAAGATTATGATGGACGGAAAGAAGCAGGAGGGAGTGGCGTTGTTTTTAAATGAAGAGTGTTTTTAAATGAAGAATTCAAGTTTCTGTTTGCCAAACTATTGGAGTTAAAGGAGTTAAAGGAGTTAATGGAGTTAAAGACAATAGTTTTTCCGCTTCCTTATAGGGAGTATTCAAGGCTCGAACATACGTCTTTTTTTCGCTTCGCTCAAGGAAACTTCTCCTTTAACTCCCTGAACTCCTTTAACTTCCCTTACTTCCGAAAGTTGAGTTAAGAATTAAGAAACAACGTTCGACGGTCGAAGGGAAAGCCAATGGCTCTGCATTGGCGGCGGACGTGATAAAACAAAAGTCACAGAGTTGTTTTAAACCTTGGTAATCTTGTTTAAAACAACTCTGTGACTTTGTATCTCTGTTTTCAATTATAAAAATTAGTTGTATTTCAGAATCTGTCCTGGCATCAGGCGGATGTTCTTGCCTATGCGGTTGAGCTTGCAGATGGCGTCGATGGTGGTGTGACGCTTGCGGGCTATCGACGAGAGAGTCTCACCCGACTTCACCTTGTGGAACTTCACGTTCTTGGAGTATGTAGCCTCGGGAGCGGCAATAGCCAGTTCCCTGTCCTCGTCAGACGCAATGTCGCCACGGCCGTTAACACCACGTAGGCGGTTGGCAACGATAGACTCCTTCTGGTATGTGTCGCGATAGAACATATAATAGTCTCCCACAACGTCCTGGTTCTTGAAGTCGAACATCAGGGCAGGGTTGAGAGCCACACCGCAGAGGCGGGTTTCGAAATGCAGGTGAGAACCAGTGCTTCGACCGGTGTTTCCGCCAAGACCGATGGGCTGTCCTGCCTCCACTACCTCATCCTCGGCAACGAGGTGCTTCGACATGTGTCCGTAGATAGTCTCCAAGCCATTGCCGTGGCGTATCACCACATACTTGCCATAACCTCCAGCCTCGTACTTCACCATGCGTACCTTGCCGCTGAATGCAGCACGTATGGTGTCGCCGATATACACCTTTACGTCGATACCCTTGTGCTGACGTCCCCAGCGGGCACCGAAGTTGGATGTTACCACACGGTTGTCTGTAGGCATACAGAAGCCGCGGAGGTTAATCTTGAATGTATCTGGCAGCTCTGTCGCACGGTGGGCATACTTGTTGTTCCAGTCCTCATAGAGGTCAGCGGCAGGTGTTTCAATCTGCTCGTTGAGGATGAGGCGGTGGAGCGCCACGGAATCGACAGTCTTCATCTTTCTGTCTATTGGGGCTTGACGGGCGAGCAGGTCCTGAGCCATCACGGGAAGGGTACTCATTGACGCCAATGCCAATATTGCTAATGTTTTCAGTCTTCTAAATTTCATAATTTGTTTAAGTTATTGAATCAAGTGCTCCCAAAACGAGCACTGTCCGGTTATCAAGGCGGGCTTAAATATTAATTACAATCCAATTACAATTCTTGCCCGAATGATGCCGATTTTGTAATATCGACGTTGCAAAGTTAATAAAAAATCTCCAAAGTTGTTCTCTTATCACTCAACTTTATAGCTTATTTAACACTTTTGGCTGTTTCGTTATGAGTTATTAAGTGTTTTCGCACACACAAACGGCTTTCCTGCTCTTTCTTTATATTTAAACACAGAGGCACGGAGATACAGAGATATTTTTTTAATAAACTTTTATAAACACAGAGGCACGGAGATACAGAGGTGTTTTTTTATTAAACACAGAGGCACGGAGATACAGAGGTGAATTTTTTAAGGTGTTCAAAGATACAGAGAAGAACTCCTACCTGTGCTGTTGGGATGCGCAGCCACTGGGAGCGTGGGCATTCCTTTCGACTGGTATAGTTGGGGACGCGCTCCCAGAGGCATCCGCATCAGACCTCGGGCGAGGTGGTAGTTCCTTTCAACCGTACAAGTCGAATAACTCTGTGCCTTCGTGTCTCTGTGTTTAAATAAAAAAAGCCTAAGAAATAGCCGACCAGTCGATGTTGGTCTTTTTGAGTTCGCGCAGGTGGTTCCAAAGCATCTCATTTTCAGACAAGTTGCAGTCGGGGTCCTTGGTGATGATCTCATGTGCCTCGTCGCGCGCCAACTGCACAAGGAGTCCGTCGCGTGCGATGTCGGCAATCTTCAGGTCGAATGCCATACCGCTCTGCTGAGTGCCTTCGAGGTCGCCGGGGCCGCGCAGTTTGAGGTCAGCCTCGGCAATGCGGAAACCGTCATTGGTGTCGCACATGATGTCTATCCTCTTGCGCGTGTCCTCGCTGAGCTTGTAGGGGGTGACGAGGATGCAGTAGCTTTGGTCGGCACCGCGTCCCACTCGTCCGCGCAACTGGTGAAGCTGTGACAAACCGAATCGCTGGGCTTCGAGAATAACCATCACCGAGGCGTTGGGCACGTTCACTCCCACCTCAATCACGGTGGTGGCCACGAGCATCTGCGTCTCGCCGCTGACGAAACGCTGCATCTCCTCCTCCTTGTCCTTGGCTTTCATCTTGCCGTGTACCTTGCTCATGCGAAATTCGGGGAACACGTCGCGCAGCACCTCAAATCCGTCTTCAAGGTTCTTGAGGTCTATCTTCTCGCTCTCCTCAATAAGCGGAAAGACGACATACACCTGCCTGCCCATCCTCACCTGGCGGCGGATGCTCTCGTAGAGGCGTGACAGTTGGGTGTCGAAAACATGCTGGGTATGAATGGGTTTGCGACCTGGAGGCAGCTCGTCTATCACGCTTACGTCGAGGTCGCCATATAATGTCATTGCCAATGTGCGGGGGATGGGTGTGGCAGTCATCACAAGCACGTGGGGAGGGTTGAGGCTCTTGCCCCAAAGCTTGGCGCGCTGAGCCACACCGAAGCGGTGCTGCTCGTCCACGACCACCATACCGAGTTGCCAGAATATCACGGTGTCCTCAATCACGGCATGAGTGCCCACGAGGATGTCCACCTTGCCAAGCGCAAGGTCGGAGAGGATGGCCTGTCGCTTTTTGCCCTTCACCATACCCGTGAGCAGTTCCACCCTAATGTCCATGTCGCCGAGAAACTGGCGGATGGTCTGCAGATGCTGTTCGGCGAGGATTTCCGTGGGAGCCATGATGCAAGCCTGATAGCCGTTGTCGAGGGCAATGAGCATCGACATCAGTGCCACAAGGGTTTTTCCGCTTCCCACGTCGCCCTGGAGCAGCCGGTTCATCTGCCTCCCGCTTCCCATGTCAGCCCTAATCTCTTTGATTACACGCTTCTGCGCCCCGGTGAGTTCAAAGGGCAGGTGATTATAAAAGAATCCATTGAACTTCTCGCCGATGCGCGAGAACACGAAACCACGGTATTTACGACGGTGGTCGCTCGCGTACCTTACTATATTTAATTGTACGTAGAAGAGTTCCTCGAATTTCAGTCTTACCCTTGCCGCCTCAAGTGCCTTGGCGTCCTTGGGGAAATGGATGTTGCGCAGGGCGTATTCGCGCGAGGCGATGTTGCGCTTGTTGCGTATGAAGTCGGGCAGGGTCTCTTGTATGGGACAGGAGGCGGGTGAGCCTGCGGGACTGACGGCGGCGATGTTGTCGAGACGCTCGAAGAGCTTGCGCATGAGTCGCTCGATGAATCTCGACGAATATCCAGCCTTGCGCATCTTTTCGGTGAGGGAATAATAGGGTTGCATACCCATGCCCTGGGTTTGCATCTCCTCGGCGGGGTCAACATCAGGTTGCGACACGTTTATCCTGCCGTTGAATACGTTGGGCTTGCCGAATATGATGTATTCCTTACCTATTTTATAATTCTGTTTGGCATACTTGCCTCCCGCAAACCACGTGAGGTCCATGATGCTCTCGCCGTCGGTGAAATGAGCCACCACGCGCTCCTTTCTTGGACTGGTCTTGAAGGTCTCGAATCCCATGATATGGCCCTTGATTTGTATGTAGGGCATCTCGGTGGTCACCTCCCTGATGCGGTATATCTTGCTGCGGTCGATATATTTGTAGGGGAAGTATT
>JALFIX010000145.1 GCA_022775105.1 Prevotella sp.
TATCATTTGTCTTGGCAGTAGAACGTGTAAGGAACATATCGCCGTTGGACATATCCTTAAATACGACGGGGCGATAGTTCTCGGGATGAATTCCTTTTTTCATTTTTACTTTATTATTATGATTATAATTAATATATCTTCTATTTTGGGGTGCAAAGGTACGAAGAAAAATTAAGAATTAAGAATTAAGAATTAAGAAAATTACTTTCAAGCCCTATTTTTAACTTTTTTTATTCTTCATTCTTCATTCTTCACTCTTCATTTAGAAAAGTACACCACCGTAGGCAGATGGTCGCTATAGCCCTTGAGCCATCGCTGTCCGATGACTGTACGCAGGGGTGTGCCCTTGAACCGTCCGTCGGGTTCGAGCATATAGTCGCGGCAGAAGACGTTGTGACCATAATAGGTCAGGGACTTGTACTTCGGGCGTTTGCTGAGGTCAACAAGTGACTTCGAGAGGATTATCTGGTCGAAGAGATTCCATCTGCCCATATATTCCAATGTGCCATGCCCATCGACAAGCGTGTTCCAAAACGGATTCCAGAGGTCGCGCCTCTCCTTTAGTTCCCAAGGATAACGTCGGGCAGCGAGGTCTATGGACATAGACTCATCCATGGGGTCATCGTTCATATCGCCCATGACTATCAGTTTTACATTCGGGTCGTCATCTATAAGCGAATCGACAACGGCACGCAACTGCTTGGCTCCAAGTTTGCGATAGAACTCTCCGCTGTGTCTGCTTGGAAGATGGTTCACCACAATCGTGACATGCTCATGAGCCATGGTGCCGCTCACAACAAAAAATCCGCGGGTGAAATAGTTGCTGTCCTTCTCTAACTCCTGGACATAAGGAACGAGCCGTGTGTTTCTCACCTCAAAAACCTTCGGGTCATAGAGCAGTGCGCAGTCAATACCTCTTACGTCGGGTCCTTCGATATGTTCATACCTGAAGCCACGGCTTTTCAGAGGCTCCGTGGCACAAAGGTCATCCAGCACACGGGCGTTTTCCGTCTCAGCCACACCAATTACCCCACAGCCTTGGGCAAGACTGTCGGTGCCCAACTCTCCCAACACCTTGGCGAGATGGTCCAGTTTCAACCGGTATCTCTCAGTATTCCACTTATACATACCCTTGGGGAGAAAAGCCGAATCGTTCTTCCCCGCGTCATGCACTGTGTCGAAGAGGTTTTCAAGATTGTAAAACCCGACGGCATATTTCTCGCCCTTTCCCTTGGCAACCGCTTGTCCTGCAAGTATCAGCACAAGGGATAGTAATAAAAAGCATTTTCTCATATGAATCAGATATTTGTCACAATCCCCTCGATATATGTTTTAAGTATATGAATTCCTGTCTTGTTATCGCCTCCGAGGGGGATGATGAGGTCGGCGAATTTCTTTGTCGGCTCAATAAACTGCTCATGCATTGGCTTGAGCACCTTCTGATAGCGGTCGATAACCATCTCCACGGTTCGTCCCCTCTCCACGCAGTCGCGCTGGATATTCCTAATGAGCCGCTCGTCGCTGTCGGTATCCACGAAAATCTTCAGGTCCATCATCTCTCGCAGCTCAGTGTTGATAAGAGCCATAATGCCCTCAATGATAACCACCGGCTTGGGATCAACATGAACTGTCTCCTTTTCGCGGTTGCTCTTAATATATGAATATGTGGGTTGCTCCACTGACTCACCCTGCCTGAGCTGCTTGACGTGCTGCACCAACAGTGGCCAGTCGAAGGCGTCGGGATGATCGAAATTAATCGCCCTCCTTTCCTCTTCGGTCATGTGGGTGGTATCGTTATAATACGAGTCAACAGGCACCACCGCAACATAATGCGGCGGCAGGGCCTCCACTATTTTCTTAACGACGGTGGTTTTACCCGAACCAGTGCCGCCGGCAATACCTATAATTTTCATTGTTCGTTATCGTTATCTTTGTCGTTATCGTCTGTCTTTTTCGTCTCCACCATATCAGCCTTGTCCAGACCCTTTTTCTTGAGATTAATCTTGGTGGCGTTAACCACCTCGCTTGCCCCGTAAAGCAGGCAGCACCACCCGATTATGGTCATCGGCAAGACAGCTGCCTCCAAAGGCTGGAACATGACATAAAGTCCTGCAAGCAGTATCAGCGACGGCGACACCCAGAATCCCCATGAGATAGTTCCCCAACGGCGGGCGTTGTAGAGGGACATAAACTGGTTGAGCGCGCCAAGGATAAGTATTCCGCCCATGATATACATAAGTATCTCCACAAATATCGCGGGAGACATCACAAGCATTATTCCAAGGATGATGCTTCCTATGCCAACAAGCGGGAATGTGGGACGACCCTTTGATATTATCCTCCCCTCGGAGTCGGTGATTACATAATCGGACGTATTGTTCTTGCGGGCATTAAGATAAGCCAACGTGGAGAACAGGCCCGACAAGAGGAACATCACACCTATGGCGAGAGTTATCCACGTCACTGTATTCTCGGGGTTGCGCAAGAGCAGCACACCGATAATTATAGAGCAAATGGCTCTGAAAAATGAACTTTGTACTATCTTCATGTCACTTTATGTTTATATTTCACTGCAAAATTAATAAAAAATATTGGTATTGCAATTTTTTTTTGTACTTTTGTCGCAAAAAAATATTAATATGACAGTTTTATACTTGGTTAGACATGGTGAAACGGTTGACAACGCCAACCAAATCATGCAGGGACAGACTCAGGGAGAGCTAAACGAAAAAGGCATCGCACAGGCTCGCGAGGTGGCGGAAAAGCTTCTCGGCGAACATTTCGATGCCTTTGTGTCGAGCGACTTGAAGCGGTCCTTTGACACGGCGACAATAATTGCCCGGCCGCATCATCTCCCGGTAGTCACCACCCCTTTGCTAAGAGAGAGAGACTGGGGCAGTTTCACGGGGAAATACATTCCTGACTTGAAAGACAAGGTTTGGCCCGACGACATCGAGCCACTTGACGCTTTGAAAAGGCGTGCGACGGAGTTTCTCAACTACATACGCACCACCTTTCCTGACCAGAGAGTTATTGCGGTTGGTCATGGTATCATCAATAAGGCTATTCAGTCTGTGTATTTCGACAAGCCAATGAACGAGATTCAGAAGATGACCAATGCCGAAATCCGCATTTTGGAATTATAATTGTTTTACTTGCGATGAGCTGCACTGCTGGAGCGGATGCCGCCGCTTGACGACGAGGATTTCACACTGCGGCTTGAACTGCTACCACCCTGACTGAAAGAGCGGGATGGGGAACTGTTGCGACTAAAGCTGCGCGATGGTGAGCTGCTTTCCCTGTTTACGGTAACCCTCGTAGAGCTGCTGCGCACTCCGCGGTCGCTTGAGTATCCGTTTTGTCTCATTGTGTTCGTCCTCGACTCAAATGAGCGGTTCATGTTCTGGCGGCGACTGCCGTTGTCGGAGTTCTGGCGAACATTTCCGAAACGGTTGTTATTGCCACGATCCATATTCGGACGGTTGTTGTTGCCGCGGTCCATGTTCGGACGGTTGTTGTTGCTGATAGCCGGTCGGCTTTTGTCAAAACGTCTGTTGTCAAACCGGTCTCTCATTCCCACATGCTCAGTCCTTGCACTGCGGAACCTGTCCTGATGACCGTGGTAATAGCTGTGTCCGCCATTCATTCTCCAGCTGTGACCTCCCCTGTAGGAAACATAGACTGTAGGATGGGAGAAATAGAAGAACGTGCGCCTGGGGTATCTTGCGTATATTCCGAAGTGCCAGCATCCTGCATCCCAGTATAAGGGGCGGTAGAAATACGAGGCTGCGCGGAATGCTTCCAACTGCCAGTCGAACAGTACATATCCCATATCATAGTTTCTGCGTGTCCAATATGTGCCGTAGAGGTCGTCAACCGTAGAGACACTCATCAGATAGTCGAGGTTGATTTCATAACATGCGTCATACTGCTCGTCGGTGAGATTCAGTTCGTAAGCCATCTTGTCAGTGAGGAAGAGGGCTTCCCTTTGAGCCTGCGTGAAGCTCATAGCGTTGGCGTTTAATGCTATCGTCATCATTGCCATGATTGAGAGTATAAGCTTTTTCATATCTTTGTTTTTTTAATTGTTATACAATAATTTTGTTTTCTGCTGCAAAGTAACTACTTTTTCCGCAATTTGGCAAGAGGTTTTTCCCTACATTTGGGTGGGATTTTCCCTAATAGCTGTTCAAATGAGTGATTTTTTTGATATTTTCCTCTATTTATTGCCGTTTTCACGTTTTTTTTTGTACTTTTGCAGCTCAAATATATAAAATGAAAAAGATTATTTATATCATAGCATCAATCTTGACTATCGCTTCATGTGACATCCGCACGTCGGACAACGGCGACCTCGATGGCTACTGGCAACTGCGCAGTGTGGATACCCTGACTACCGGCGGCAGTTGTGACATGCGTGACAGTCTGCGCTTCTGGAGCTTCCAGGTACACCTGCTCCATGTTCGCGACAACCTCGACACTTCAATACATCCCGTATTCATGCGGTTTAATATCAGCGATGAGAAGATGACGCTCTCCAACCCTATCATCGACCTACGGGATTCCTCTGACTTAGTGCTCAAGGACTATGAAGTGCTGAAACGATGGGGCATTAACGACATGCCCGAGACGATGAGAATCATAAAGCTCAACGGTTCAACGATGGTTCTCGAAAACAGGCTTCTCAGGCTCAATTTCCGAAAATACTGATTTTTACACATTATTATATATATAAAGAAAAAGAATTATGAACATAGGAGAAAAGCTGCCCGCATCGCTCGGGCTTAACCAGAACGGCGAGGAGGTGACTCTCGCTAACCTCGCAGGCAAGAAGGTCATCCTCTATGCCTATCCCAAGGACAACACATCCGGCTGCACTGCCGAGGCATGCTCGCTAAAGGAGCACTATCAGGAACTACAAGATGCCGGCTACACCGTGGTAGGCATCAGCAAGGACTCTGCCGCCAGCCACCAGAAGTTCATCGACAAGTATGAACTCCCCTTCCCTCTCATTGCCGACACCGACACCACCATGCTGCAGCAGCTCGGCGCATGGGGCGAGAAGACCATGTGCGGCCGCAAGTGCATGGGTACCCTGCGCACCACATGGCTCATCAACGAGAATGGCGAGGTGGAGAAGATTTTCACTCCCAAGGAAATCAAGACAAAAATCCACGCTGAACAGATCTTGGAGTACATTTCAGAGAAGGGGTGTTAAATTTCAGAAAAGGGGAGTTAAGGGAGTTAAGGGAGTTAAAGACGTATGTTCTAACGTCAGGGAACTCGTTGACGGATGCGAAAAGACTATTGTCTTTAACTCCTTTAACTCCCTTAACTCCTTTAACTCCTAAAAACAATGGAGGCGGAGGATATGACAATCCTCCGCCTTTGTTCCATCAACATGTAACCATCTTTTTCAGTAGCTTTTTGATTTGATCATTTTTAGTAGATAAGTTTCCTTTTGCCTGTGTACTTGGAAATCATTTTTTCGATGTCTTTTGTTTTTACGCTGCAAAATTAGTAATAAAATTCCATTCAAATACTATAAATATCTAAAAAACACCACGTAATCGTTTGAGTAATCGGAAAAAATGTGTAATTTTGCACCGCAATTCCTCAATAATCAGGTTTTGCACTAATAATATTCGAAAAAATGTACAGTATAGTAATAGACAATTATCTCAGGAAATTTGGATTCAGGGAATTCACACCCAAGGCCGTTCTCTTCGATATGGACGGCGTTCTATATGACTCGATGCCCAACCATGCATACAGTTGGCACACCTCGATGGCATCCTTTGGCATCGAGATGAGCGAGGCCGACGCATACGCACACGAGGGTATGCGCGGAGTGGAAACGATAAAGAAAATCGTCAAGGAGCAGCGGGGCATCGTTATCTCCGACGAAGAGTCGCAACGCATGTATGACGAGAAATCACGCATCTTCGCCACACGGCCACAGGCGCAGGTTATGGAGGGAGTGATTGAACTTCAGCGCAAGATAAAGGCGTGCGGAATGAAGATTGTAGTGGTCACAGGAAGTGGTCAGCATTCTCTTCTCGAAAAGCTCACCCACGACTTCAGCGGACTGATTGAACCGGGAATGATTGTCTCCAGTTTCGATGTCACCCGTGGCAAACCCCATCCCATGCCTTATCTCAAAGGTATGGAGAAGGCGGGTGTTAACCCCTGGGAGGCCATAGTTGTGGAAAACGCACCGCTCGGAGTGCGTGCCGCCGTGGCTGCGCAGATATTCACCGTAGCGGTGAACACCGGTCCCCTGCCCAACAAGATGCTCTCTGACGAAGGAGCTAATTTGGTTTTCGACTCTATGACGGAGTTCGGGATTGAATGGGAGAGACTTTTAAATGAAGAATGAAGAATGAAGAATGAAGAATGAAGAATGAAGAATGAAGAATAATATAAACACAGAGACACGGAGATACAGAGTTCAAATTATAAGTTTTTTAAAGAAACAGAGAAAAACTCTGTGACTCCGTGTCTCTGTGTTTAAAAATAAAAACTCTGTAACACTGTGCCTCTGTGTTCGAAAAAACTTTGTGGTCTTTGTTAAAAGCAGCTTTGCTGCTCTCTGTATCTTCCATTAGCGAAAAAAGAACTTTGTTCCTTCGTGTCTTTGTGTTCAAAAATATTAAAAAAAACTTTGTGACTCCGTGTCTCTGTGTTTAAAAATAAAAAAACTCTGTGTTTAAAAATAAAAAATAAAAAATGAATATTGAACCTATAGCATATTTCCGGTCACCACTGAAGTCAAAGTTCGGCGTTCCCCGACAGAGCGGGATTGCGCCTGAACTTACAGGCACTATCGTGATGACGGGCAAGTGGAATGACGCGGAATGCCTGCGGGGACTCGAGGATTTCGACTACCTTTGGATTCTGTGGGGATTCTCAGAGAATGTGGACGCACGGAAACATGCCACTGTGCGACCGCCACGACTCGGAGGCAACCGACGCATGGGGGTATTCGCCACACGCTCGTCATTCCGACCTAACAATATCGGACTCTCCTCAGTGCGAATACTGAAAATCAATGCCTTGCAGGGAAAGGACATCGAAATAGAAGTGGCAGGAGCCGACCTCATGGACGGCACTCCCATATACGACATCAAGCCATATCTGCCACAGTTCGACGCACATCCCGACGCCCGCGCCGGATTCACTGACACCCACGAGTGGAGACAACTGAATGTCATCATACCCGAGGACATCCGCCAACAGCTCGGCGAGACTCGCTGCCGACAGCTCAGCGAAATACTTGCCGAAGACCCACGGCCTCAATACCACGACTCGCCCGAACGTGTCTATGGACTGCCTTTCGACGGCTACGACATCAAGTTCCGAGTTGTCAATAATTCGCTAATAATTATCCATATTGACTTGTTTTAAATCAAGGAAAAACACTTTTTTCGTTAAAACACACTAAAAACTCTTGCAAAAGGGACTGAAAATCATTAAATTCGCAGTCGGTAATCAAATTGTATTCAAATTTTAATTGTGTGTTAGTATGTTAATAGCCATTATTATCGTCATTAGTTTGGCATGTTCCGCTTGTATCCTTCGAATGCGAATGATGCAGGAACAGATTGAGGACATGAAGAAGGAAAACTCAGTCAAGACTGCTTTCCTCACCAAGTTCAGCAAGGAGCTGGAGAATCCGTTGCGCAACATCAACAAGCAGGCGGAGATTATCACCCGCCCTGACCTTTATCTGTCAAAGACAGACAAGAAATATATTTTTGACCAAATAACATACAACACAAACCTCATCACCACTTTCATCGACGAGTGTTGCTTTCTCTCAGGCAGCGGAAAGGGACGCCAAGTAGTCAAAGAGAAGTTCAGCCCTAACGTGCTCTGCATGAAGTGCATCGAGACTATCAAGATGAGCATGGACAAGGACGAGAAACTCCGAATTGAGTTTAAAAGGGAGATTGACGACTCCGACTTCGCCCTCTCTGACACTCGCATCGTTGAGCTTATCCTCGACGAACTGCTTCTGAACGCATGCCGTTTTTCGCCAAACCGTTTTGTCCGTGTAGCCACGCGCCGCACCGATATTGGCGACCGCTTTATGATAATCGTAGAGGACATTGGTTCAAGCATACCCAAGGAACGTATTCCATATCTCTTCCATTGGTTTGACAATCCCGAGGATGCGCGCGATGATGCCGAGATTGACCTCAGCATCATCTTCCGCCTTGCCCTCAAGATTGACGGCTATCTCGAATACGACCCCTCATATACAGAAGGTACGCGCATGAAGCTTATCTTCTAAGGTTTTATCCACAGATTTCCACGGAGTTTTAATTATAACTGGATTATCACAGATTATGGCAGCATAGAATAATCTGTGACAATCGTCTCCTTAATTCTTATCTGTGATAATCCGTGGATGATAATATTACATATCCCTGTCAAGACGGTTGAGCCACAGGTATTTATGTGTCTCAACCACCAATATGCGGCTCAGGAATAGCAGTGAGAGGAGGTTGGGGATTGCCATCATGGCATTCATGCAGTCGGCAATGTTCCACACCAACGTAAGACTGATGATACTTCCCGCATACACCGACAGGATATAAACCACACGGTATGCCACCATCCATCGCTTGCCCTTGAGATACTCCACCGCCCTCTCGCCGTAATAACACCAGCCAATGGCAGTGCTGAAGGCGAAGGTAACCAATCCTATGGAGAGCATCGGAGTGCCGATATAGGGAATCTTGCCGAAAGCATCCTTGGTCAATGTGGCTCCGTTGCTATAATCGATGTCAGGATAGGCTATGATGCTCGACACAATCACCAGTCCCGTCATGGCGCAAATCACCACCGTGTCCCAAAACGTTCCCGATGATGACACCAATGCCTGGCGCACAGGATTGCGGGTCTGTGCAGCAGCCGCCACGATAGGTGCCGAACCTAATCCCGACTCATTCGAGAACAGGCCTCGGGCTATGCCGTATCTTGCCGCCATCATCACCGACGAACCGACAAAACCGCCGCCCGCAGCCGCGGGGGAAAACGCCGATACACATATCAGCTTGACCGCAGGCCACAGATACTCGGCGTTCATCACGAGTATCACCACGCAACCCACGATATAGAACAATGCCATGAAAGGCACAAGCAGTCCGCACACCTTGGCTATCGACTTCACTCCGCCGAACACCACGGCTGCCAACAATCCGCACACTACAAGTCCTGTGACCCACTGAGGCACGCCGTAAGTCTCAAACGTCATCACCGACATGGCGTTTGCCTGCACCGTACTGCCAATACCAAAGGAGGCAATAGCCGTGAAGAAGGCGAACATCACCGCCATCTTCTTCCATCCCAATCCGCGCTCAAGGGCATACATCGGACCTCCCAACATCCTGCCGTCCTCAGTCTTCACCCTGTATTTTATGGCAAGCAAACCTTCGGAATACTTCGTTGCAATACCGAATACTCCTGTCAGCCAGCACCATAGCACGGCTCCCGGCCCTCCAAGGGCGATGGCTGTAGCCACGCCGATGATGTTTCCGGTACCGATGGTTGCCGCCAATGCCGTGGCAAGCGACGCAAACTGCGACACGTCGCCAGAGGCTCCGGGATCGCGCTTCACTGAGAGTTTTATCGCAGTGAAGATCTTTCTCTGCGGGAATTTCAGTCTAACTGTCAGAAACAAGTGGGTGCCAAGCAGAAGTATCATCATCGGCCATCCCCACAGTGCTGAACTAATCTCTGAAAAAAACAAGCTAATTGTGTCCATAATCAAAATAATTTATTGTGTTTGTGTATTCTTCTTATCAAATCTCACTGTGACCGCCCTGAATCCCAATCCCCTCATGATATTTGTAATCTGAGCCTCGGCATTTATCTCTGCAGTGCGTATATTCTTGTCAGTCAAGCAGTTGCGCTTCATCATCTGATAAGCCCTGCGATACATCGCCTCTCGGTCGGCAGCCGACCATTTTCCACTCTCGTAGAACGATTTAGTGCGGGCCTCGTCGATGAAGTCGTTGTCAAGCAGTTCCACCTTTGGCAAAATCACCGTAACCGAATCGCCAGTGGTCTCAATCCACCGTGGTCCCACCTTATGCATATTTACACCAATACTCAACTGTCCATAATAGATCCTTACGAGATGGTCGTCGGAGAATATGCCCTTCCTCGTCGTGTCCACCATCTCCTCATCGGCGATGGAAAGAAACTCCCATTCACCAATCGACTTTATCGACTGGATAACTTCGGGCGTGATATCAATCTTATTGTCACTCACCACCTCAATCTTGGCATCCTTTACCTCGTCAATGAGTCGCCAAACGAGTCCTGCCACGACAATCACCGCCACAAGCCCCAACAATATATATATCTTAGTTAATTTACTCATACATTATTTATTTTGAACACAGATTTTATTTCTTATTACTCTGTGCCTCTATAACTCTGTGTTTATAAAAATCTTCATTTTTAAGTTCGATCGTTATCAATTTCTCGTCATATCCCATTTTCACAATCATGGGAATAAGTATCTTGGCGGCATTCACTGCAGTGGTCTCATTGATGTCGAGACGAGGTATGGAATTGACCACCGCCTGTCGGCCTTGCTTTTCAAACTCAGTCATCTCGGCGTCAGAAAACCTTGAACGCATGAACGACACGTATTCCTTGATGCCCGCCTGGTCGATCTTACTGGCAGTGACTGCCACCTGTGGTGGGGGCAAGGTTACAACGATGCGCCGTCCCTCGCGTCTCACGTTTTTCTTCGAGAAATCCGAGAAGTCGATATATCCCTTCAAAGTTACGTTCATCGGTATGGCAATCTTTCTGTCGCCCATGGGCATTTTCATATCCACCTCATGTCCGAGCAGCTTGCCTTTGAGTCGGGGTTCGTCACTGTAAGTCACGATTTTGCGGATATTATATTCCGAAGTATATAACTTCGAGCATTTGCGTATGTCCCTGATGAGCATGGGTATGTTGTCCGTTGACGCATTTTCGGCAACGTCATTCCCATTCTTCTTGTCACCACCACATGCCATCAAGGCCAAGCAAATCAGTGATAATAATATGTTAGCGCAGCAATGCTTCATTCTTCATTCTTCATTTAAGAAATTCTAAGAAAGTACGTCTCGATGTCCTCCCAGCATTTGAACTCTGGCGCACCGAGCCTTATGCATGTTCCCATGAATCCCTTCTCCTCGTCAGTGGAGATGATGAAATCGCCAAGCAGGAGCGATGGTCTGTTGGTCATAATCACGCGGTTGTAAGCCGGTGCACTGATGGCATCCTCTATCCAGTCCTGTGACTCTGTGATATAGGCATGGTCATTGGTGGGAGCCTTCACCACGAAATACACGTCATAGCTCTCCATGAGCCTCTCGAAAGTCTTGTGCATGTTTGAGCGCGGCTTACCGTAGCCGTCGCGCATGGCATCGAGAGTGATATATAGCACTGGTTTCTCCCTACCCTCCTGACGGTCGTCAATCCATCTTATCACCGGCACGAGATAGTGAATAGCCACCTTGTCGATTAGCCTGTGCTCGCCATGGAACTTCACCGCCTGGGGATAATGCCCGCGATAGAGATCGAAGGTATGCACCAAGGGGTCGTTGTCGCCGAAGAGTCCCCACACCCTCAGCTTCTCCTCCTCCGTCAGCTTGCCCTCATCGAAGCACTGCTCAGTCAAGTCGGCAAACTGTTTGACGAGAGCCTTGGTCACGATGAACTCCTGCACTCCGTCGCGCCTCGGGTTCTGATAAGTCTGCTTGCCTATCATTCCGTGCTTGCCCATGGTGTCGCCCATCTGGAATGCGGGATTCACCAATATGCGGTCATATCCGTAGAGTTGCTCGGTCATCATTCCTCCCGCCGACGAACCGATGATGAGATCCGGCTTTTCCTCCTCACACCTTCTTCTGAGGAAGTCAATCGCCTCCTGAGGCACAAGCGGAATATCGTCAGCCACAATCTCCGCTCCGGGCATAAGTTGCCTGAGCAAAGCCACAGTCCCCGACTGTGCCGAGGATGCGAAACCATGTACATACATTACTTTCTTCCCCTTCATCAATGCGGGAAACTCTATATGATATTGCTTTTCCATAATCACTCATTTTATATATTTTCGGTGCAAATATACATATATTTTTCAGAAAAAGCAAAGTTTATCCTAAAAAATCCCAATTAACATACGTCTTATTGAAAAAAATCATTATCTTTGCAGCGAAATTGAGATTATATTGAAAGATTTAAAGATTGAAAAATTGAATAATTGAATAATTGAAATTATGACAATGAATAAAACCATAACATTTGGATGTATCCTGGCTGCCGCGACATTTCTCACGGCTTGCAGCGAGAAGAAGAAGAGCGACAACATCATCACCAAGAAAGAGGTGAAGAAAGCGCCTTCGGCTCCTGTAAGAATGCAAGAATACAACCAGACTATCGATATTGAACTTGCAGGAAGCCAACTCACCTGTTTCATCCACCGTATGCCCAACGACAGTCTTGACAACGTGAAGGACGAAACCGGTCAGCCGTATGTGGACAACGTCATCGAACTCAATATCACAAGAACCGACGGCAGCGTCTTCTTCAAGAAAACATTCACCAAGAAATCATTCGACTCTTTCATCGACGACGACTACCGCAAAACGGGAATACTCGAAGGACTCGTGTTTGACAAAAACGAAGGCAATGTGCTGAGATTCGCCGCAAGCGTGTCACATCCCAACACCGACGAATACATCCCGCTGCTTGTGAAAATCGACCGCAAGGGCAATATGACCATCGAGCGCGACACCAATCTCGACACCAATTCAAATGATGACGAGGAAGAGGTATGAAAGCTGATAATATAATATGGATATAACGCTTTTGCCCTTTCAGGGCGTTTAATCGCGATAACATAAAAACCCAGGGCGTTGCCCTGGGCTATGAGCTTTTGGGCTTTCAGCCCGTAACTCTTCATTCTTCATTCTTCACTCTTCATTTATAAGTGAATGCCACAGCCGAGCGGATGTCAAGCTCATTAGCTCCTATGTATGCCTTGAACTTGCCCGGCTCTGCCTTCCACTGATGACTGGCCTCGTCGAAGAACTGGAGGTCTTTGAGCGTAATGTCGAACTCCACGGTCTTGGTCTCACCAGGAGCAAGACTTATCTTCTCAAATCCCTTCAACTCCTTTGCGGGGCGGTCAACCGAACACTTGTCGTCGCCAATGTAAAGCTGAACGACTTCCTTGCCCTCGCGGTCGCCTACATTCGTCACGGGCACCTTCACCCTATACAATGCAGGCTTCGCCTTGCAGCAACCATTCTCGGCCTTCTCTGCACTGCAACCTTCCGCATTATCAGAAGAAACCTCGGCTATCTCAGCCTTGCCATACTTAAACGTGGTATAGCTCAGTCCGAAACCGAAGGGGAACTGCGGTTTCACCTTGCGGGTGTCGAAATGACGATAGCCCACATATATTCCCTCCTTGTAATACACCTGGTCGTTCACTCCGGGATAACCCTCCTCACCATACTGGAAGCAAGGATAGTCCTCTTTCTTCTTGGCGAATGTAATAGGCAACTTGCCCGAGGGATTCACCTTGCCCGAGATGACATTGGCAAGAGAGCGTCCTGACTCAGAGCCAAGATACCAGCACTGCACAAGAGCCTTCACCTTGTCAATCCATGGCATTGCGTATGGATTGCCGGCATACATCACGGCGATGATATTCGGCTGAATGGCAGCAAGTTCGCTGATAAGCTCATTCTGTCCGTAAGAGAGATCGTAGGTCAGACGGTCACCACCCTCGCAGTCCTGCTGGTGGTTCTTGTTCATACCTCCTATAAATATAATAAGGTCGGCTTTCTTTGCCTTCTCCAAAGCCTCGGCCTTCAGTCTTGCCTGAGTCTCTGCGGGCACCTCATCCACGTGGGCATACATCGGGCGTCCAGCCTCATATCCCTGTGCGAAGTCAATCTTGTCGCCATAAACAGCCTTCAGTCCTTCGAGCGGCGATATGTCATACTTCGTCTTCAGCTCCGAAGAACCACCGCCCTGACTCATATTGCGCACCGCATTGTCGCCGACAACGAGTATGCGGCCATAACGAGAAGCATCAAGCGGCAACACACTTTCATTCTTTAATTCTTTAATTTTTTCATTCTTCAATAACACAATCCCCTCCTCTCCCACTCTTCGGCAAGCCTCATAGTGGTCGTCAGTACACAGTTTTCCGCGCACTTTCTTCGGGTTCATTCCCGTGCGGAATATCAGTCGCAACACGCGTGCAGCCTTGTCGTTGAGCACGTCCATCGACACCTTGCCCTCGCGCACAAGCTGCTCAAACGGGTCGGCAAGGAAGTAGGTGTTATATCCCTGCGAGTTATCGGCGGTCATACCGTTGGTGAACGAACCCATCTCGATGTCCAGTCCTCCTGTGGCAGCCTCCCATGTGTCGTGGCATCCGCCCCAGTCGCTGATTACCGCTCCGTCAAATCCCCAACGCTTCTTCAATATTCCGTTGAGCAGCGAGTCGTTCTGGCAGCAGTGTACGTTGAGCCACTTGTTGTATGAGCCCATCATCGACCACACCTTGGCCTCCTTCACACACTTCTCGAAGGCGGGAAGGTAAATCTCCTCCACGGCACGCTCAGAAACATTGACGTTCACCGTCATGCGGTTCACCTCATGGTTGTTGAGGAAGAAGTGTTTCAGACAGCATGCAATGCCGTTCTTCTGTGCGGCGATGATATACGGCATTGCCATCTCGCCTGCGAGATACGGGTCCTCACCCATATACTCGAAGCTGCGTCCATTGAATGGGCAGCGTGCGATGGTAGTACCTGGACCGAGCATCACGTCCTTCTTGCGATATGCGAACTCCTGACTCACCTTGTCGCCGTAGAGGTATGACAGTTCGCGGTTCCATGTCGATGCGAGACATGTCAGCGACGGAAATGCCGTGATGGAGTCATTTGTCCAGTTGGCATAGTTCCATGAGTTCCACTCTATCTCAGCGCGGCATCCGTGAGGGCCGTCGCTCATCGAGAGTTCGGGAATACCGAGTCGCGGCACTCCGGCTGATGTGAATTTACTCTGAGCGTGCAGCAGTTGCACTTTCTCATGGATTGTCATCTTGGCGAGTGTCTCCTGCACCGCCTTTTCCACTGCGTCGCCTTCCTTGCAGGCTCCGCCGCCGCAGCCACCGCAATGCGAGGCCTTCGGCTGTGCCATTGCCACCATCATTCCGGCAGCCAGCACCATTGTTGATAATAGTCTTTTCTTCATATAATTACTTTAATTGTTGTCCACTGATGTTTTTATCCACAGATTATCACGGATTGTTTAATTTATTCAAAATTATCACATATTTTTGATGCGCAAAGCATAATCTGTGATAATCTTTTCCATAATTATTATCTGTGGAAATCTGTGGATACTACAATCTCTCCGCCATGGAGTTGGTATCCCCGTGCCTTGAGCTTCACGTCACCACCGTCCGTGGCAACCACCACGAGGCACTTGCCGTTGAACGCCTTGCGCTTCGGCTCCTTGAACCGCTCCATCGAGATGGGATTGCCATTGTCAGTGCCGACAATCCTTCCGCCCTCAACCTCAAAGAACACCTGGTCCTCAGCCCTCGGACAGAGATTGCCGTCCTTATCCACCACCTCTACCGTGATGAACGCGAGATTATCCCCGTCGGGATTCTTCCCGAAACGAGTGCGGTCAGACGTCAGTCGCAGTGCAGCAGGCTGACCGGCAGTGCGTATCACCTTCACAGCCACAACCTTGCCGTCCTTGCGGGCCACAGCCTTCACCTCTCCCGGTTCAAACTTCACACGCCACATCAGGTGATACTCATGCGAGTCCTTCTTCGCCTTCACACCCTGCGAACGTCCGTTGACAAACAATTCCACCTCGTCGGCATTATTGTAATAACACCACATGTCTATCTCCTGACCCTCAAGCCAGTTCCAGTGGGGGAAGAGATGCAGCACCTGCTTGTCGGTCCACTCACTCTGATACATGTAATAAGTGTCCTTGGGGAATCCCGCCAGGTCAATCAGTCCGAAGTAACTGCTTCGCGCGGGGAATCCGTAGGGCGTAGGCTCGCCGATATAGTCGAATCCTGTCCATATAAACTGTCCGCCCACGAAGTCGTTGTGCTTCACCACGTCCCACGTCTCCTCATGGGTTGAACTCCACGATGCGTGCATATTGTCGTATGCCGAACACTGGAACGACGGGTCCTGATAAGGCAGCCACCACTCCACTGGGGCGGTATATACCTTGTCGCTCGGCATCATATAGAAACCGCGCGTCTGCAATGCCGACACACTCTCCGAGAATATGAACGGTTGTCCGGGGAAGTTCTTCGGCACGTCCTTCACCCACTGATGATGGTAGTTAAATCCTATTATGTCCAATGCACCGCTCTTGAAGAGATGGTTGTTTGGGTCAGGCTCGTTGCATCCCGCTGTTATCGGGCGAGTCGTGTCGTATCGGCGCACGATATTGCACAGGTTGCGCGTAAGTATTGAGTTGACGCTCAGCTCCTCGCCATGTGCGAGGGTTGATGCGTCGTGTCCGGCATTAAGAATCAGGTTGGCCTGCTCGGCTGTCAGGTTGTCTGCGTCTGCCGACGACCACTGTTCGAGCACCTCGTTGCCAATGCTCCACATGAGTATAGATGGATGGTTGCGGTCGCGCAGCACAAGGTCGGTGAGGTCGCGCTCTGCCCACTCGTCGAAGAATCGGGCATAGTCGTTCTGGGTCTTGCGGCGGCGCCACATGTCGAACGACTCGTCCATAACGATGAGTCCCATAGTGTCGCACATGGCGAGCAGTTCGGGTGCGGGAGGATTATGCGAGCAGCGCACTGCGTTGGCTCCCATCTCCTTCAGTATGCGCAGTTGGCGGTGGAGAGCGTCCTCGTTGATGGCGGCACCAAGGCAACCGAGGTCATGGTGCTGGCACACTCCGTTAATCTTCATCGAATTGCCATTAAGAGAAAAGCCCTTTGCGGCATCAAACTTAAACGTGCGGAATCCCGTAGTTGTCTCGTAAGTGTCAATCACCTTGCCGTTCTGCTCTATCGTGGTTATCACCTTATATATATACGGGTGCTCGCACGACCATAGTCTTGGCTTCTTCACCGTGATGGCAGAGCTTACGGTAAACAGCTTTGGGTCAACCGGCTTCGGGGGATAGATGGCGAGCATAGGCACAGCCCCTTTCACTGTGAAGGACTTCTGTGCCTGTCCCACGGTTTTGCCGTCGGCATCCACCACCCTGTTCCTTACAACCACCTTCTGGTCGGTGCCCGTAAGGTTGTCAATCTGCACATTGCATGTCAGAGTTCCGCTGCTTGCCTTTTCATTCTTGATGTCGGCAACGATGTGCGTTCCCCAGTGTGCCACATGTATTTTCTCAGTCTTGTTGATCCACACATGGCGATATATGCCGCATCCGCTATACCATCGGCTGTTGGGCTGGTCGCTGTTATCCACTCGCACTGCCACCACGTTCTTTTCGCCATATTTTATATAAGGTGTCATATCATAGCGGAACGAACTGTAGCCGTAGGGTCGCTGTCCGAGCAGGGTGCCGTTTATCCACACCTTAGCGTTCATATACACACCGTCGAAGTCGATGTAGAACTGCTTTCCCTTGTCGGCATTATCCACATTGAATGTCTTGCGATACCAACCGATACCGCCAGGCAGTGCACCGCCGCTATTGCCCGACGGGGCTGAAGCCGAGAAGTCGCCCTCGATAGCCCAGTCGTGGGGCACATTGAGCGTGCGCCACTTAGCGTCGTTATACTCCGGTGCCGACATTTGCACTGAGTCAGCGAGTACAAATCGCCATCCCTTGTCAAAGTTGATTCTCTCGCGGGCTTCGGCTCCACAAGTCAAGACCAATAAGGCCAAAAGTGATATAAAATTCTTCTTCATAAAAGTTATTATATATTCCGTAAGATTGGTCATTCTTCATATTTCGACTGCAAAGATACGAAAAATATCCCAAACACAATGTATAATTTGTTATTTTTTTATTCCTATAATACAAAAAACATATTTTACGGCAACTCTTTCTATACCCAATTGCCTTATTCAGATGTAAACTGATTGCCCTATTCAGATGTCAACTGATTGCCCTATTCAGATGTAAACTGAATGCCCTATTCAGATGTCAACTGAATGCCCTATCCACTTGGCATTAATACAAGCTTTGTTGAATACACCTTATACTAAGCATTTTGTGATTTTTACTGCCACTACTGCCACCTTTAGATTTATCTCTCTAATATCCAACGCTTTAAGTGGTGGCAGTAGTGGTGGCAGTAGGGTGATAATGGTGGCAGTAGAAGCCGTTTTTTGACCAAAAACACCCTATTTTTGAGCATTTTTCAATCAATTACAGTCATTTTTCCATCAATTTTCGTGTTAAAATCATGTTAATTTAGCAAAGAACCACTATAAACCATTCAAAAATGCACAAAAAAACCACGTTTTTTATAGCTCTCCGTGTCCGTCAAAGCTAACTTAGGGGTAGAGCTGATAAATCAAATGCTGCAATAGGCATTGTCGCCTATTGCAGCATTTGATTTACTATCATAACACTTGCGCGTTAGAACGATTCGTCGTTACCGTCTCCAGGTTCACCTCCGAGACGTGATTCAAGCAGCAGTTTCTGGTGCTCAATCTCATACACCTGAATCTCAGGCTTAATATATTCCTTTTTCATATTCTCTTATTCTTTGATTATTTAATTGACTTCGTCGAACTTCGTTTCTTTATTTTTTTAATTTAAAAACAACTTGTTGTTTTTGATATACACTCCCTTAGCAGCAGGCTTGCTCACCTTGCGTCCCTGTAGGTCGTAGATGCCTTCGGCATTGCTGTTTCTGTGGAGTTCCTCGCTGGAGACAGTGATGCACTCTATGCCTGTGGTCTCGCCATCATCGCCGGGGAAGACGAAACCGCGGACTGCGGCACCAGCAGGAGCACTCGCTGCCTGTGCGGTTGCAACATTCAGATAAGCCTTGCCAGGAGTGGCTTTGAGCTTCTTGCCGACTGAGGATGCATCAACTTCATTATTCTCATTTTTAACCAAACTGAGATAGAAACCAAGTTTTTCCTGACTGTTAACATTATTATATGTCAGACGATATAATGTATAACCATCATCGGCTGTGACTGTCTGCTCCTGTGAAGGTGTGGCCACGAGGTCGTTGTCGCCATCTGCGGCAGCAGCCACTGACTCACTTGTATTCTTGGCATTCACATACTCGCAGTCGGCTTTCAGCAGCACGCCTTCGCCTTGGGCCACTCTATTGTCGCTGCGCTGGGCCAATGCCAGCGAGGCGTTGTTTACCTTGGCATTATATACCGTGAGGGCCTTGCCTGAAGGCACTGTCAGTTCCACATTAGAAGAGAGATTGCTGAACGTTGCCCAATAGTTCTTACCGTTTTGTCCATCCTGCGCAGCCTTAATTACATTATATGGCGAACCAATCACAGGACAATCGTCCACACCGAGCCTCTGGCTCCAAACACCGTAAGGCGAAGAGCCGTTGAGCAGCCATGCCACCTCGCCGCTCTTGAACTGCGCCGCGGTCTTGCCGCCTTTATTGTTGTCTTCGCTTGCAAGGTAATAGCAGTTGGTGGTTTTATCATTAACTCCGCACACGCCGCCGACATTGCTTGTACCGCTTACCGTGCCATTGAAATAGCAGTTGGTAATGGACTTGAAAGAAATTCCGCACACGCCACCGACATGATTATCGCCGCTTACCGCTCCAGTGAATCCGCAGTTGGCAATCGTTCCGTAAGAATATCCGCACACACCGCCTACACCACCCAATCCCGAGATATAAGAATCCTTGATGATCAGGTTCTTCACCGTGGCATTTTCAGACAAATTGGCAAACATGCCTACGCAACTTCTTATAGGGTCATTAACGTATAATCCCGAGATGGAATGGCCATTGCCATCGAAGGTGCCGGCTGCAGCTTTTCGTCCATAATATGCGATAGGCTGCCATTGCTTTAATCCGCTTGGATCGTCGGCAAGTGTGCCGTCGGCTTTCAGCACGCCCTCGTTAATTGTTATATCGGCCGTAAGCACGGCACTTATCTCCGTATTTCCGCTGTTCACCTGCTGCGCAAACCAGTAGAGGTCATCGACGCTGCCAATCTGATATACGCCGTTGGCATCTTTTCCAGCCGGGCGATATGAACCACATGCGGTGCAGACATCGCCATCACCGAAGCTGTGTTCTTTTTCTGTTGCTGGCTCCACATTTGAATAGGTGGTGCAACCTTTAGTGGCGAAAACTCGCTGACCGCCAAGCACGGGAAAATCATCCTGGCCTATCGTCTGCCCCCAGTCAATGCCGGTATCGTTAGACGAATCCGTATCGCTCAGTGCATCAAGAAGATATACCACCTCTCCGCTCTTAAACTGCGCTGTGGTCTTGCCGCAAACATTGATGTAATATTGACAATGACCACCTGATGCCGCTCCTTTAAATTTGTCGCTGTCATAATAGCAATTGATGATTTCGACACAAGAACCACCATTAATGCCGCCAACATTACGCTCGCCTCTTACCGTGCATGTGCTAAAGCAGTTGTAGAAGTAACCACTTTTGCCGACCAATCCGCCAACATTATTACTACCACTTATGGTGCCGGTGTTATAGCAGTTATATCCTAATATGCTATAGCCGCCGATGCCGCCGACATTATCTATTCCGCTCACATCACCAGTATTATAGCTGGAATAGATATTTGCGGAATAATTACCTATACCACATATCCCTCCGACGTTAAAACCTGTTCCTGTTACATTTCCTTTATTGTAGCAGTTTTTGATATTACCATTCTCCAATCGTCCACACACGCCACCAATAACTCTATATCCAGTAACATTGCCCGTATTGTGGCAATTATATATTTCCCCAGCAATTTTTCCTGAATGAGAACTCTGTCCACATACGCCGCCGATATTGGCATTGCTTCCGCTAATAGCTCCACTGTTGCTGCAGCCTTCAAGCTTGGCAGCATTATTGCCACACACTCCGCCTACATCGCCATTTCCGCTTATTTCGCCCGTGTTGCTGCAATTTCTGATTACTCCGGATTCTAAGTTATGTGTTTGGATGGTGCCAGAGTCATAATAATTTCCTCCGCACATGCCGCCGACCTGACTATCACCATTTACCATGCCGCTATTGCTGCAATCGATGACTAAACCATATTTATTGACGCCGCACACGCCGCCAACGTAACAATGTCCAATCACGGTGCCGCTGTTGCTGCAATTGTTGATAGGGTTGGTCTCTGATTTTCCGCAAATTCCGCCCACATAGTCTTTTCCGCAGAAATAGGAGTCGGCTATGCTGACGTTTTTAATACTGCCGCAGGGGATATAACCATTGTTCATTACGCCTCCTATATATCCGAACAAGCCTACATTGTCGGCTGTGTTATCATTATAATAGAGGCCGGAGATTGTATGCTGTTGTCCGTCAAAGTTGCCGATATAAGGGTATGTGGAGTTTCCGATGGGCGTCCAAGCGATAAAGCCGTTAGTGTCGTCGGCGAGGGTGCCGTCTGGTTTCAGCACGCCGGTGTTGACAGTGATGTCGGCAGTGAGCACGGCATTAATGTCTCTTGTTCCGCTGTTTACCTGCTGGGCAAACCAATATAATTTTGAAAAGTTGTCTATCTGATATACGCCGTTCACGTCTTGCACGGGCTCTTCGTAATTGCCGCAATTCGAGCATTTTCCGTCGGTACCATGTGTAAAGTCGTGAGCCACGGCTCCTGTATGATTCGGGTCGTTGGAATAAGACACACAGCCTGTGGTGGCATATACCTTAGAGCCTCCAAAAATAGGATAATCATTTGTATTGATTGTCTGTCCCCATACATCCCGGTCTCCATTTAGCTGATAAGCCACCTCGCCACTCTTAAACTGCTCAGTGGTCTTGGCAACGACGTTTGTGATTGTACCATCATCATTTTTTTCGACAGCCACACCTGAGAAGATGTCGGAGTTGAAAAAGCAGTTGGTGATTGTGGCTCTGTCAATATATCCGCACACGGCACCGGTATTCGACGAGCCACTGACAGTGCCGACAAAATAGCATGAACTGAGCGAGCCGTTATACATTTCTCCGCATAAACCGCCAACATAGTTATTTCCACTTACAGAGCCGTAGAAATAGCAGTCGCTGATTGTGCCTTGATTATTACCGCACAATCCGCCTACATCTTCCCGACCGTTGAAATAGGAATCCACAATGCCCACGTTCTTTATCGTGCCGCCCGAGATATATCCGAACAAGCCGACATTATATGTATTCGAACTATTGAAATACAGTCCGCTGATGGTATAGCCGTTGCCGTCGAATGTTCCGGTGTATCTGTTGTTGTAATTGTTTCCGATAGGAGTCCAGCTACTGAATCCGCTTACATCGCCTGCAAGATTTCCGCTTGCGTCAAGCACGCCTGTGTTCACGGTGATACTTGCTGTGAGCTTTGCGCAAGCGGCAGTGTTTTGCGTTACATTACCTGTACACACGCTTGCGTCGCCGTTCACCAGCCCAGCAAACCAATACAGCTCTTCTTTACTGCTAATCTGATAAGGACTTGCCTCTGTTCCTACGCCATTTGCGGGCTTTGTAGGGGTAATAGTATTTTGTGCCCACGCCGTGGAGGGCACCACCATTGCCGCCACGAGCATTAGCGTCGCAGCGAGCCATCTGAATTGATTCATTGTTCTTTTGCTTGTCATATCTTAGATATTTTTTTATTATCATTATTTCAAGTCTAAACGTACGAACGCACAGAACCTTCCGCCAGTGCCATTGTCTTAATTGCATCTTCCCCATAAAGGGTTGGTATTGCCTTGATTGCAGTTGCCATATTATTTAATTTTGTCATCAATTCAGTTTAACTTTGGTGCAAAGGTACAAATTTTCTCTCATATAAGCATTAAAATACTCAGAAAATTATTCGGATTTACAACAGTTTAACGTTTTAAACTGCTTTTTCGCTATTATTCGACCTGTACGATTGGGACGCGGAGCCACTGGGAGCGTGGGCGTCCCGCCCGCGGCCTGACGAGAAAGCATATTTTTCTCCTGCTATTATT
>JALFIX010000150.1 GCA_022775105.1 Prevotella sp.
GTCACCATGACAGACGGAACTGCCACTGATGTGAAGGGTATCAAATTCAAGCCAGCCGGATCTACACAGAAGCTGACATGGTTTGTGCGCCCAGCCATGGGACTGACCTTCACTCCAACAAGACTGGAAGGATATATCAACCGATGCGGCACTGACGCTGAGAAGGGTGTGAAAGTGACTGCACAAAAGGCTGACGGCACTGAGGTGGCTCTTGGCACTTACACCGCTTGGCGTCAGGGAAAAAGCTCATCCACGAAGGCTTACGACAGCGAGGCTGTGTATAAGTATGACATTACACTCACCGCTGAGCAGCAGGCAGAGCTCGCAGGAGCCGACGGTTTCTATCTCTATGCCACCATCGGTGTAAGTTCAGCCAAGGAAGGCCTCTTCGGACGCGTAACAATAGATGGTACTGTCAACGGCACTATGGTTGCCGTGAACAAATACGCTCTCACCTTGGCTGCCAACCCGACTGAAGGCGGCGAAGTGTCAATTTATCCAAAATCGGATGAGTATCTTGAGAATGACGAGGTGCAGCTCACTGCAACCGAGAACTTCGGTTATGACTTTGTCAACTGGACCAATGCTGCTGGCGAGGAGGTTTCGACTGAAGCCAAATTCAAATATACCGTAACAAGCGATGAAACCCTCACCGCCAACTTCAGGCAGGTCAACACTTATGCTTTGGATATCGCCGTAGAGGGCGGTGCCAACGACTATATGGTAAGCCTCACACCTGCTCCTACAGTAGTGGATGGAAAGAACATGTATGAGGAAGGCACGAAAGTTGTGATTTCAGCTTCTTCTAACCCAATACTCACTTTCACCAACTGGAGCAATGGCGAGACAGCTGCCGAGATGGCTGTCATGATGAATGAGGACAAGAGCTTCACTGCTTCTTATGCAGCTATCGACTATATTGCCGGTTGGGATTTCATCCGTCCGGGCAATGCAGGCCGCGCGGCTGACTTCGCTGCTGCCGACAACGACGCTGCAAGTCTCGTGATGCTCAATGAGGCCGGCGAGGCAAAGGGTTGGCTTGACAAGAGCCAGCAGGCAGCCGGAGGTTACGAAGGCCGTCCAGGTGCCGTATGCTGGGTGGCTGGCAGCTCAAATGGCGATGTAGGCCACCATCACTGGCAGACTTGCGTGAACGCATCTGCATTCACCGACCTTAAGGTGATAACCGCTATGGTTTACAACTACAACGCTTATCCCACTCAGAGCATCGAATATTCTCTCGACGGCGAGACATGGACATCCATAGGCAAGCTCACTATCGAGGGCGCAAAGAAATGGACTGACGGCACATTCTCACTGCCTGCCGACGCCAACAACAAGGAGAAGGTATATATCCGCTGGATTAGCGACAAGACTTCTACAGTAACAGGCAGCAGCTCTGCCAACGACGGTATCACTCTCGGAGGTTCTTATATCATCGGAACAGCACAGCTCATTGACGACGGCACCGCCCCTGAGCTTGTCAGCTCTGTGCCTGAGAACGGAGCTACAGGAGCGTCAGCCAATGGCAAGGTGGTGCTCACATTCGACGAGAAAGTGAAGTTGACCGATGCTGCCAAGGCCACTATCGGCAACATGGAATTGCCGATGACTGCAAGCGGCAAGACCGTCATCTGCGAGTACAAGGGTCTTACATACTCTACCGACTATCAGTTCACGTTGGCAGCCGGTTCTGTAGCCGACCTCACCGACAATGCCATTGCCAATGACATCGTCATCAACTTCCAGACTAAGGTTAAGCCTGCTGTGACAAAGGGCACATACGACTTCATCGTTCCTAACGACGGTACCATCACCGAGGCTCTCGCAGCTGCAAACGCACGTGGCACCAACGCTACAGAGCGTTTCCGCATACTCATCCTCGACGGCAACTATGTATTTGACACTAACGGCACTACCACAGGTGGTGACGGCAATACATATCCCGACCCACGCTCATACCTCAACTCGCCGTACGTATCGTTCATCGGACAGTCGATGGAAGGCGTGGTAATCACCAACCAGACTCCTGCTGCAACTTGGGACAACGGTTTTGGCCAGGCTTGTCCGCTCGAAGGCATAGGCAAGGGTGACGTGCTCATCATCAACAAGGACGGTCACGACGCTTACTTCCAGAACCTCACCATGAAGTCATCTATGGGAGACGCACACGGACGTGACATCGTACTCAACGACAAGTCGAACCGCACCATATTCAAAGACGCATGCCTCTGGGGATATCAGGATACATACGTTTCGAACAACCAGTCGGGTAAGTTCTACTTCGAGGGTGGCGTGCTCCGCGGACGCACCGACTACCTCTGCGGCAAGGGTGACGTCTTCTATAACGAGGTGACACTGCAGCAGTGCGGCACCGGCGGCTATCTCGCAGTTCCTTCACAAGCAAAGAACTTCGGTTACGTATTCCAGAACTGCTACATCAAGAAGGAGACATCTGATGTATCATTCTATCTCGGTCGCCCATGGGGTAGCGGCACTCCTACCGTAAGCTTCATCAACACCAAGATGGACGCTGCACCTATTGGCAATGGTTGGGCAGACATGAGCGGCGGCTGGCCGAAACGCTTTGCCGAGTATAACTCTTACCTCGCATCAGGTACAACGCTCGACCTCTCAGGACGTCGCACATCATGGACAGACAAGGAAGGCGCAACGCATGACAACGACCCGATTCTCACCATCGACGACGTGCAGTCAATGTCACTCGACAACGTGATGGGACAGGACGACGATTGGGATCCGACAGCTCTTACCGAGCAGGCTTCCGCTCCTGCGAACGTTATCATCAACACCGACACCAAGGCGTTGACATGGGATAACAGCGATTATGTGTTCTGTTGGGTTATATTCAAGAATGGCGCCTATGTAGCCAACACTACCGTGCCTTCATACGAAGTTGACGATACCGCTGCCACATGGTCAGTGCGCGCCGCCAACGAGATGGGAGGTCTGAGCGAGGCTGCAAACGCCACTGTTCCAACTGCCATCGACGGTGTGAATGTTTCCTCAGTCAAGTCTGTGGCTTACTACAACCTGCAGGGTATCAAGGTAAACAAGGCCTACAAGGGCACTGTGATAAAGATTGAGACTCTTGCCAATGGCAAGAAAGTGATAACCAAGGTCAACTGAATCTGACACTGGATTCAGTTCCCATTCAAACAAAGACCTCCGTGGCAAGCCTGTCACGGAGGTCTTTTATTGTTATGTATCAGTTTTCTTGTTATTTCCTTTGTATTTCCATTATTTATTTGTAACTTTGCCGCCAAATTGCGCATTATCATATACAAAGGATGAAGAATAACAACAACGAACGCATGGAGCTGCCTATATGGCTGGCCCTTGTCCCACTGCTGTTGCTGATGGCAATGCTGGTATTTACTATTCGTACCTTCGGCGGCGACTCACTGAGCGGACCGAGCCAGATAGTGATGCTGGCGGCTTCGGCAGTGTGCTGCATTATTGGCATCGGGGCGGGCAAGGTGAGATGGCACGAATTTGAGAGTCAAATAGCCAAGAACATATCCCACGTGTCGTCGGCATTGATAATCCTGCTGTTTATCGGAGCGTTGGGAGGCGCATGGATGGTGAGCGGTGTGGTGCCGATGATGATATATTATGGGCTTGACATAATACATCCGAGCGTGTTCCTTGCTTCCACTTGTGTCATAAGTGCCGCAGTGAGCGTGATGACCGGCAGTTCGTGGACTACTATCGCCACCATCGGAGTGGCTCTTATGGGCATCGGCAAGGCGCAGGGATTCGACGAGGGATGGATAGCGGGAGCCATCATCAGCGGAGCGTATTTCGGCGACAAGATATCGCCGTTGTCCGACACCACGGTATTGGCATCGAGCGTATGCCACGTCAATCTTTTCTCGCATATCAGATATATGATGATTACGACGATTCCCTCGTTCTCGATAGCCATGCTGATATTCTTCGTTGCGGGATGGGCGCATACGACAACGGAGACTGCACACTTGGCGGCTTGCCAGGAGGCTATCGCGGGAAGATATGACATCTGTCTGTGGCTGCTAATTGTTCCCGCAGCCACTGCTATTATGATAGTCAAGAAGTTGCCCGCATTGGTGACTATGTTTGCCTCCACGTTGATGGGGGTGGTGTTTGCGCTGATATTCCAGCCGGATGTTATAGCAGAGATTGCCGATGGAGACATGTTTAGAGGTGCCATGCAGGCCGTGTATGGAGGGACGGCTATAAAGACCTCTGACGCGATGCTCGACGAGCTGGTGGCAACGAGGGGAATGGAGGGAATGCTCTCCACGGTGTGGCTGATACTTTGCGCCATGTGTTTCGGCGCTACGATGACTGCGGGCGGCATGACGGCGGGCATCACCCGACTATTCACACGATTTGCACGAGGGCGCACTTCCACCGTGTCCTCAACCGTAGCCACAGGACTGGTGCTTAACACCACTGTAGCTGACCAGTATATGGGCATATTGCTTTCGGGAAACGTGTTCCGCGAGATATACGACAAGAACGGCTTGGAGCGCCGGCTGCTTAGCCGTGCCACCGAGGACTCGGTGACGGTGACATCGGTGCTTATTCCGTGGAACTCATGCGGTATGACGCAGAGCACGGTGCTCGGTGTAGCCACTCTCACCTATCTGCCCTACTGCTTTTTCAATCTCCTCAGCCCGCTGATGAGCATTATCATTGCCATTACGGGATATAGGGTGAAATTGAGAGTTAAGAGTTAAGAATTAAGAAAAACATTATGAAGAAGCTACTGAAGATTATTGCCGGGGGCTTGGGAGGAATGGTCATCGGCTTTGGTATTGTATGGTTGATTATTGCATTGATAGACAACGGGGAAACAAACGTGAAGGAAGACAAGGACATTGATTGGATGCTGATGGCGGCAAGCATGGCACTGTCGATGTTCTTCCTTGTGATATGTGGCATATTGCAGACTATACTTCACGAGGCAGGGCATCTGCTCGGAGGATTTGCCACAGGCTACAAGATGTTGTCGTTCAGGATATTCAAGTATGTGCTTGTTAATAATGGAGAATGCTTGCGTTGGAAACGATACAATATATCTGGCACGATGGGACAGTGCATAATGGTTCCGTCGGAGAAGATTAAGAATGACAATATCCCGTATTTCTGGTATAATGTTGGAGGAGTGGCGGTGAATGTCTTGCTTGCCGTAGTATCCCTGATAGTCCTGAGATTCACGGATTTGGGGATTATCAGTATGTCATTCTTTCTTATGCTGACATTTACCGGACTTTTCCTTGCACTGATGAACGGACTGCCCTTGACTGTGAATGGAGTAAGCAATGACGGACGTAACATCATTATCCTTGCCCGTAAACCGGAAATGCGCCTGCATTTTCTTAACATGATGAGGATTGCTGGAGAGATGAGCGGAGGACATCGGCTTAAGGATATGCCAGGAGAGTGGTTTACTGACGAGCCAGTGAAGAATGTAAAGGACTATTTCATTCTTTCAAGCCGTGTGACATATATGTCATTGCTTGAGGACAAGGGCAATCTCGACAAAGCACGCGAAATAGCAGAGGAACTAATGACATTCGGCAAGAAATTGCCACAGATATTCGCATTGGAAGTGGGTACAGAGAATGTAATGCTTGAACTGATGACTACCAACCGCAGGGATATCGTGGAAAAGTTATGGAACAAGCAACTGCAACGTTATACATCTGCCAACAGCAAGTATTCGCCAATGAAATTCGCTGTGCTCTATGCCGTGGAACTTATCCATAACAACAATAAGGAAAAGGCGGAAACTTACCGTCAAAAATTAGAAAAGAATATGGATAACTTCACCATGCCAGGTGAGGCAAAGACGGCTCTCGAACTTATCACACGGATAGCATAAATATCCCCGAACGGGTATAAGATGTTAAATAATCATATTTTTTATACCTTTTAGGGTATAGTTTACGAAAAATTCATTATCTTTGTACCCGATAAGGTATAAAAAAGGCAATGAATATGGATATGCAACTGTCTGTTTTCGTCAAAGAAATGCGACGTGAACACTCGCTCACCCAAGAGGACCTCGCTGCCAAGGCTGGCGTGGGACTAAGATTCGTGCGCGACCTGGAACAGGGCAAGCAGACGCTGAGAATGGACAAGATCAACCAGGTGCTCGCATTGTTCGGAAGGGAAGTCGGGGCGGTGGTAAAGAATTGAAAAATTAAAAAATTAAAAGATTAAAAGATTAAAAGATTAAAGAAATAAAGGATTTAATCGCTGATGAAGAGGGCCAATGTTTATCTGCATGACAAACTGGCGGGAGTGCTGACTGAAGACGAGAGTGGGTTCGGATTCAGGTATCTCGACAGTTATCTCGACGCTGACGGTGCCGAGGCTATAAGCCTTACACTACCGCTGAGAGAGGAAGAATACCGCGACATGGTGCTTTTCCCATTCTTCGACGGACTCATACCCGAGGGATGGCTGCTGAATATCGCAGAAAACAGTTGGAAGATAAACCAGCGCGACCGTATGTCGCTACTGCTCGCTTGCTGCAAGGACTGCATTGGGGCTGTAAGCATTATTCCTGATGAATCTAATATATAATATAAGGTAATATGTGTGAGAGATGTCTATATTGCTATAAGGAACTGAAGGAAGGACAGG
>JALFIX010000166.1 GCA_022775105.1 Prevotella sp.
GGCTGCGCATCGGTGCTCTGCATATTCCACACCATCTGAGTATCTGAAACATGGAATTCCTCTTCCACTTCAGAGGCGAATACATTCCAATCAACTCTTGCCTCCTCCTTGCGGTCAGAAGGAACGGCAATCACAAATCTACCGTCACGCGGTATGGCATTGTGCATCTTGCCTGAGTTGAACGACGCAAGTCTGACATCCATCTTCTCCACCTCTTTATATATATAACGCGCGAGAATCTTGATGGCGTTGGCACGCTTCTTCTCGATGTCATCACCTGAATGGCCTCCGGTAAGTCCCTTTATTGAGCCTTCGATGAAGAAATATCCGGCTGGAGCTTCTTCGCGTTTGAAGTTGAATGTGGCTGTAGTTGAACGTCCGCCTGCACAACTTACGAAAATCTGTCCCTCATCCTCGCTGTCGAGGTTGATAAGCATGTCGCCAGTCATGAAGCCTGCCTTCATGCCGGATGCTCCTGTCAACTGGGTTTCCTCGTCACGTGTGAACACACACTCTAATGGTCCATGCTCAATCTCGTTGCTTTCGAGTATGGCTAACTCGATGGCACAACCTATACCGTCATCTGCTCCGAGGGTAGTGCCCTTGGCTGTCAGCCATTCCCCGTCGATATAGGTTTGGATGGCATCCTTGTCGAAGTCAAATTCCACGTCCACCAGTTTGTCGCATACCATGTCGAAATGGCTTTGCAGGATGACTGTCTTTCGGTTTTCCATGCCTTTTGTGGCAGGCTTCCTGATGATGACATTACCTGTTTCGTCCACGTTGGTTTCGAGGTTGTGACTCTCTCCCCAGTTACGCAGATACTCGATCATTTTCTCCTCGCGCTTTGAAGGGCGTGGGATTTCATTGATGCGTGCGAAGTGTTCAAATACGCACTTTGGTTGTAAATCTTTCTTTTCCATTCTATAAAAAATCAAAAATCTTTCTTAATTATTTTGTTTTGTCTTATATTTGCATTACCTTTGTAGCCGCAAAGATATAAAAAATGATTGAGATTCTACTATCAACTACGTTAATAATTGCTATCAGTATGGCATTTTTATGCGTAAAACTGATTTTTCGCAAGAATGGACGCTTTTCTTCGCAGCATGTGCATGACAATGCGGCGTTGAGAAGGCAAGGCATACATTGTGTGATTGACCAAGACCGCGAGGCGCGACGTAAGCGCAGAACGGCAATAAAAGAAAAACAAAAGTTAAATATATAAAATTAATAAACAGAAATGAAAACAAACAAGTTTTTCCGCATGATGGCTGTTGCCACTGTTTCATCATTGGCTTTGGCATCATGCAACAACGCTGCTCCCAAGATGGATGAGCAGCCAGCAGCAGGCTCTTCTGCTTCCGCATCAGGCGATATCAAAATCGCATACGTGGAGGTTGATTCTCTCATGTCTCAGTATCAGTTCTGCAAGGACTTTACGCTGGTTCTTCAGAAGAAAGGCAACAATGCACGCAACACGCTTACCGCTAAGCAGAAACAGCTCCAGACGGCAGCGGCAAACTTCCAGCAGAAAGTGCAGAACAACGGATTCACCAGCCGTGAGCAGGCTGCAAGCGTTCAGGCTGCCATCGAGCGCCAGGGGCAGGACCTTCAGGAACTTCAGGCACGTCTTGGCAGTGAGCTGGATGCCGAGACAGCCAAGTACAATCAGGCATTGCGTGACTCTCTGCAGAATTTCCTGCGTGATTACAACAAGTCAAAGAAGTATGACATGATTCTGTCAAAGGCCGGAGACAACATCTTGCTTGCCTCAAAGCGTTTTGATATTACTCAGGATGTCATCAACGGACTCAACAAGCGCTATAAATCCACATTCAAGGAGTCGGACAAGAAATAATCTTCTCAACTTTCCTCCCAGAGGGGAAGTTAAGGGAGTTAAAGACATATGCTTAGACTATTAGAACTCCATTACGAAGTGAAAATACTATCGTCTTTAACTCCTTTAACTCCTTTAACTCCCAAATTAAACTCCCCAAACTACAATCTTACAAGAGTCGAGCCTGTAGTGTTACAGTTTGATGTATTAACCTGAATGGCATAAACACCACTTGGAGCTTCGCTCATGTCTATAGTCGAGTGATTGGCATTTGACTTTTCTGCCATTATTACCTTTCCGTCAGTGGAGTAAACTTTAACGGTATATCTGCTGTTGTCATGTCCTTCAATGGTAATGTCTATAATCTTTCCATTTACACGGAATTTCACGTCTCTTGGCTGTGATGACGAGATAGAAGGCACAGAGGCATTAAGTCCAAGGATTTCCAACAATCCTGCATAGGCATTAATCTCACCATAACCATAAGAATTGTTAGGATATTCCATTGTCTCGTCAATATGTGTGGCTGTCTTGGCAAACACATTTTTCACATCCTCTGGCGAAAGCGTTGGATCGGCTTCAAGCCACAGTGCGATTATGCCAGCCACACAAGGAGATGCCATGGATGTTCCACCGTTGATTACCCACTCGTATGTCTCCCCACCTACCTCTGTCGTGTCGTATGGCTTGTCGTTATTGTTCACATATCTGTTTTGGGCGGAAATGACGTTCCAACCAGATGCTGCGATATCAGGCTTGGTTCTACCGTCCCATGTCGGTCCTCTTGAAGAGAATGAGGCAATCTTTCCTTCTTTGATTTCATCATACCCTCCGCTGGAGTTTCCCGACAAGTCTGTCCTTATAGTTGCGCCTACAGTGACAGTGCAGTCGAATGAACCGGGAACACCTAAATTATGTGTATATGGTTCAGGCAAGACTGACTTGTCGCCTTCGTCCTGGCTATGTATAGTCACCGACGATGTTATGCTTGTCATAAACATTCCGCTGCCTCCTCCTTCAAAAGCCACATGCAGTTGAGAAGCACTGAGTTCCTTGTCTTGTATTCTCTTGAAGATTTCCGTCATATCCAGCATAAAGGCAAACCCCAGGCATTCCTCACCATCTTTTGTAAAATGGCTCGGTTCGATATAAACGGTCACAGAGTCAAGGGTGTTGGGATAGTTTATCTTCTTTTGGTACAGTGCACCCGTTTCTTTCATATCCACCGTCAGGGTGTCTGCCAAAAATGAAATCTTGAATTCTGGAAGATTATCGGGATTTTCAGGCTTAAAATAGAAGAAAGGATTTCTTGTACCGTGAGACAGGCGAAGGCGCATGGGGGCTGCCGACTGTTTTCCAGCCAAGACGTATTTGTTGTTACCGCTGTTTCCCGCACTACAAACCAATATGTATCCCGGACCTGTTATTTTATTTAGATAATCCTCGAAAAGCAATCCTGAGTATAGCCATGCATCTGCCTCTGAGCTGGTGATGCTGTAATTGATGACACATGGCTTGTTCTCCGCCTTTGCCTGCGAAAAAATGAAGTCCATGGCGAGAACATCAAAATTGGAGGTTTCATATATGTCTTTCAACAGTTCGTCATCGCCGTCATATTCAAATATCCTTGCACCCAAAGGAGACATCGCCCCTATAATATCCGCTTCGTGGGCCATTCCTCTCCACTTGCCATCGGGAGTTCCCCTGCCTGCCATTGTTCCCAACACGTGGGAGCCGTGGTTTTGCACCTCAGCGTCTGAGGAGTGTTTTGCCGCTTCCACTTCCTCAGTGGAATTGTAGATGGTTCCCCAACATTCCCATTCAGACTTTTCGTCGTCTGACTTCTCGGAAACCTTGCCAAGATCCCAGAATTTCCTGATGCGCGACCTGCCTTCCTTGTCCTTGAATGTGATGTGCCCGAAGTCGAAACCCACGTCAACAATACCTGCCACGACTCCCTTTCCGGTGAAGGCTTGGGGCAGTTCGCCTGATGCTCCATGCACCAAGTCAACTCCTGTTGTCAGGCGCGATTTGTCGTTCTGAACATCGCCCATCGGCAACATCTCCATTCTTACAATACCGTCCGACAAGGATAGTGGAGCAATGGAATCAGGTGATATGGCTATCATCATCAAGTCATCATGACGGGTCAGTCTTTTTGCCGCATACCGTGACAAGAGAGCATCCACGTCAGCACCCTCGGCAATCTTCACCAACAATGCCGTCGGCGGCAAGGCTATTGTTTCACCAATAGCCTTGCTGCGTCTCACATGATTATTCTTATTTAAATGGTTTATTGTCATCTGCATATATGGATTCATCTTTGTCCATTTAGCATCCTGACCCCATAGTGTGATAGTTAGAAAAGCAAATGCCAAGAAAGCGAAAAACCTCTTCATAATATTTAGGCGTTTTTCTCGTTGTTGGTATCCTTGGGCAGGACAAGGTTCAGAATCACTGCACACAGGAACACCACTGCCACGCAGTTTTGCGCAAACACCGTGTTGACTATGTCGGGGAATATCTTGAACATGTCGGGGGCTGACGTAAATCCAAGACCGATGCTCAGCGAAAGGCTTGCGATAATCATGTTGCGCTGCGAGAAACCGCATCGTGCCATCATTCCGAAACTGGCGAATATAATGCTTCCGAACATCATTATGGTGCAACCGCCGAGAACACACTGCGGTATGGTGGCAAGGATGGCTCCTATAGGAGGAAACAGACCGCACAAAATCAATATAGCCGCACCAGTGGCAATGGTAAAGCGGTTGACTACCTTGGAGATGGCGGCAAGTCCCACGTTCTGTGAGAATGACGTGATGGGAGTGCAACCGAACAGTCCGGATATAGAACTTACGAATCCGTCGCAAGCCACGGATGCCCCCATCTCCTTCTTGCTGACATTTCTGCCGAGAGCACCTGAACAAAGGGCAGACGTGTCGCCAATAGTCTCAGTGGCCGATACAAAGAACACGCAGATGACGGCGATTATCGCATCGAGATGGAACTCAAGTGAGAAAGGCATGAATGAAGGCAAGGCGACAATAGGCTTGTCACCGATACCCTCAAAGCTCACCATCCCCATGCACAATGCGAGGATATAGCCTACAATCAGTCCAATGAGTATTGACAGCGAACGCAGTTTCTTGGGACCGAACACCAGTACAATAAGGCATACGATCATCGTCACAGAACCTACAATCCAGTTGTCGGCACTGCCGAAGTCTGCCGCTCCCTGACCTCCGGCAAAACTGTTGGCACCTATGGGCAAAAGCGAGAAACCTATGGCGGCTACCACCGTAGCGGCAACGATATGGGGGATAAGCTTCGTCCATTGATTGGGAAACAGACCTAAGCATCCTTCCACCAAACCGCCGATAACCACTGCCCCCATAAGTGTTCCCATGCCTTGGGTTGAGGCAATAACGATGGCAAGCGACAAGAACGTGAACGATATTCCCATAACAATAGGAAGTCGTGAGCCTATCTTCCATATCGGATATAACTGCACGAGTGTTCCTATTCCGGCTATAATCATGCAGTTCTGAATCAGCGACGCGCTGATGCCCTTGTCTATTCCCACCACTCCTGCCAGAATGATAATTGGCGTGATGTTGGCTACGAACATCGCAAGGATGTGCTGAAAGCCAAACGGCAATGCCTCTCTCACGGGCACTTTTCCGTCAAGTTCGTATATGCTGCTCATTGTCTGAATTTTATTTCCTGGGTTTCATAATCCATTGACTCGAGTATGGCTATTGATTCGAGATGATAGCCGGCCTCGCGCAGAATGCGTCCTCCCTGCTGCTGTCCTTTTTCAATGGCAATGCCTATGCCTACAACCTCGCCTCCTGCCTGCTTGACGATGTCGATGAGCGCCATCGATGCCTGTCCGTCGGCAAGGAAATCATCCACGATGAGCACCTTGTCCTTGTCGGTGAGATATGGGCGCGACACAAACACATTGTTATGGCGCTTATGGGTGAATGAATATGCATGTGACACGTATTTGTCGTCGGTGCTGTTGGCTGTCTCGCCCTTCTTGGCGAACACCACCGGCACGTCATACAGGTCGCCCAACAATGTGGCAATGGCTATGCCGCTCGACTCTATGGTAAGAATCTTGTTCACTGTCTTGCCACGGAAGCGGCGCTTGATTTCGTATGCAATCTGACGTATTATGTCCACGTCAATCTGATGGTTCAGGAAGTTATCCACCTTCAGGATATTGCCTTCCTTGACGATACCGTCTTCTTTGATTTTTTCTTC
>JALFIX010000226.1 GCA_022775105.1 Prevotella sp.
ATTTGCACATCATATTAACGTTAATGAGAAAATAATTAGATTATGGCAAGGTATAATAGAATTCTTCTTAAGCTCAGCGGCGAGAGCCTGATGGGCAAGCAAAACTTCGGAATTGACCCTGAGCGTCTGGCTGACTATGCACGCCAGATTAAGGAAGTGAGCGAGATGGGTGTGCAGATTGGTATCGTTATCGGTGGAGGTAATATCTTCCGCGGACTGAGCGGTTCGCAGAAGGGATTCGACCGTGTGAAGGGCGACCAGATGGGCATGTGCGCCACTGTTATCAATTCGCTCGCTCTTAGTTCGGCTCTTGGTGCCATCGGCGTGAAAACCAAGGTGCTGACTGCTATACGCATGGAGCCTATAGGCGAATTCTATACCAAGTGGAAGGCTATCGAGGCTATGGAGGCTGGATATGTTTGTATTTTCTCCGCGGGAACGGGCAGCCCTTATTTCACAACCGACACCGGTTCTTCGCTCCGCGGCATAGAGATTGAGGCCGACGTGATGCTAAAGGGCACCCGTGTGGACGGTATCTATACCGCCGACCCAGAGAAAGACCCGACGGCAACAAAGTTCAGCGACATCACATACGACGAGATTTACACCCGCGGACTGAAGGTGATGGACCTTACCGCAACAACCATGTGCAAGGAGAACAACCTGCCCATCTATGTGTTCAATATGGACATCGTGGGAAACCTCAAGAAGGTGATGGACGGAGAGAATATCGGAACGTTGGTGCATAATTAATTAAGAATGGCTGAATCCAATTTCGTAGATTACGTTAAGATATATTGCCGCTCGGGAAAGGGCGGAAGGGGAAGCATGCACCTGAGGCATGTGAAATACAACCCCAACGGCGGACCTGACGGCGGTGACGGCGGCAAGGGCGGAAGCATATATCTCCGCGGCAACCATAACTACTGGACGCTGCTCCACCTGAAATACGAGCGCCACGTGTTTGCCGAACATGGAGGCAACGGAGGGCGTGACAAGTGTCACGGCACCGACGGCAAGGACGTTTATATTGACGTGCCTTGCGGTACGGTGGTGTATAATGCCGAGACGGGAAAGTATATCTGTGATGTCGCTTACGACGGACAGGAGGTGCTGCTGCTCAAGGGCGGACGCGGAGGACTGGGCAATTTCCAGTTCCGCACTGCCACCAACCAGGCACCGCGCTATGCACAACCGGGTGAGCCTATGCAGGAGATGACCATAATCCTCGAGCTGAAACTCTTGGCTGACGTCGGTCTTGTGGGATTCCCCAATGCGGGCAAATCGACATTGCTTTCGTCGTTGTCAAGTGCACGCCCCAAGATAGCCAACTATCCATTCACCACTCTCGAACCGTCGCTTGGCATTGTGGCATATCGCGACCACAAGTCGTTTGTGATGGCTGATATCCCCGGAATCATCGAGGGGGCAAGCGAGGGCAAGGGACTCGGACTCAGATTCCTGCGTCATATAGAGCGCAACTCGCTGTTGCTCTTCATGGTGCCAGGCGACACCGACGATATAAAGAAAGAATATGAGATATTGCTCAACGAACTGCGCAACTTCAATCCCGACATGCTCGACAAGCACAGGGTGCTGGCAGTGACAAAGTGTGACTTGCTCGATGAAGAACTCATCGAGATGCTGCGCGAGACACTGCCCGACGATCTTCCCGTGGTGTTCATATCGTCAGTGGCAAACATGGGACTCACCGAACTGAAGGACATCCTTTGGCAGGAACTCAACAGCGAGAGCAACAAACTGCAGAGCATAACGCAAGAAGACGTGATTGTGCATAGGGATAAGGATATGTCGCGATTTGCGGCTGAAATGGCAGCAGAGGGTGAGGACGAGGATATTGAATATGTTGACGATATAGAGGACGTTGAGGACATCGATGACTTCGAGTATGAATACGAAGAAGGAGACGATGATGATAAGTAGGTATGCTTTGGAGGGGGGCTGCTTCTTCTCCACCACCCGTCATGGCGGCACGAGCAAGGGCGAATACTCCTCTTTCAACATCAATGAATATTGCGGCGACGATGCTGCCGACATTGCAGCCAACCGCCGCTTGTTATGTGAGGAACTTTGCATTGATGAGGCCCATCTCGTTATGCCGCATCAGACTCACGCTACGATAGTGAGGCAAATCGCCGAGGATTTCGTGCATCTTCCTGAGAATATCCGCAAGATGATACTCGAAGGAGTGGATGCCGTGATGACCGACGTGAGCGGAATATGTATAGGAGTATCTACTGCCGACTGCATACCTATTATTATATATGACCCCGAGCACCATGCCGTGGCGACAGTGCATGCCGGATGGCGGGGAACTGTGGCGAGAATTGCCGAGAAGGCAATAAAGGCGATGGCTCTGACATATCATACCAAGGCTGAAGACCTGCACTGCGTGATTGGACCGGGTATATCGCTCGACAACTTCGAGGTGGGTCAGGAGGTGTATCAAGAGTTTGCCGAGGCTGGATTTGATATGGACACCATAGCCAAATGGCAGACCAAGTGGCATATAGACCTCAAGGAGTGCAACCGCCAGCAGTTGGTGGAGATGGGAGTGAAGCCTGAGAACATAGAAGTGAGCAATATCTGCACCGTGGCTGACAACCAAGACTATTTCTCCGCAAGAAAGCAAGGAATAAACAGCGGAAGGATATTCACGGGGGCTTTGTTAAATGAAGAATGAAGAATGAAGAGTGAAGAATGAAAAATGAAATTTAAATACCTATTAACCGTTGTTGCCTGCATAGTGATTATGACATCGGCGACAGAAGATGAATTTACTGCCCTTGAAAGGCAGCAGATAAGTATTGCTACGCCCGGACTGTTCGACCATTCCGAAGCGTTCTCCATAGACTTCGGCGGATACCGCAAGTCGGATTATTCGTTCCCCTTGCCAGTGGGAAAAGCTGAAGTCAAAAGCGGCAATGAGATGGAAATATCCACCAAGAAGGGAGATGCCGTGAAAGCGATGTTTGATGGAGTGGTGCGTCTTTCGCGCCATATCTCAGGTCATGGCAATGTGATTGTCGTAAGACATAACAACGGTCTTGAGACTGTATATGCCAAGAATGCCGAGAATCTTGTGAAAGTAGGCGACAAGGTAAAGGCAGGACAGACCATCGCTATCGTCGGAGGTGACGACGGTCGCACTTTCCTTACCTTTTATATAATGGTGAACGGAGGCAAGGTAAATCCCGAGATTATCGTGATGCCCAAGAGTCACAAGCTCACACGCCGCACCCTGTTGTGCAAACGTAAGGGCAGCAATGTGGATGTGAGCGTTATGGGAGGAAACGAGAAACAGAATGACCCCAACAGGGAAATAGCATTTTATCCACTTCCCGGAGCCAAGGTGATCAGTGCATACGGGCGCAGGGGCGGACGAACACATTCAGGCGTTGACATCAAGACCACACCCAACGACAATATCCTTGCCGCATTTGACGGTGAGGTGATAATGTCGCAGAAATATGCCGCTTACGGCAATCTCATTAAGATCAGGCACGAGAAAGGACTTGAAACGTGGTATAGCCATAATTCCAAGAACCTTGTGCAGGTAGGTGACAAGGTTAAGGCAGGCCAGGTGATAGCCCTGACGGGACAGACAGGACGTGCCACCACTGCCCATCTTCATTTCGAGTTGCATCTCAACGGCACTCGGCTCAATCCCTCCGTATTGTTCGACCATTCAAGCAATTCGGTAAAGATGTCAGTGTATAAGTCATTCCTCAAAACAGGTAAATTGAGCAGGAAATGACATAAAAACATTGTCTCATAGCATTTTTTCTGTATAAAACATCATTTTTAACATTTTTGTAACACGTATATCGGAAATTTTAGTTAATTTTGCAGCGAAAATCATAAAATAGGGCAATAAGTGTCCTATATGGCTTAATTTTAACTAATTAGTATTGTTTTTTATGCAGAAGAAACTGTATGTTATGATTGCCGCAATGATGCTGATGATTTCATCAGCAGTGGCACAGGTAACTACGTCAGGCATGTCTGGTAAGGTAAAGGCTGATAACGAGGATGTTATCGGAGCTACGGTGGAAGCCGTACACACACCTTCGGGCACACGCTACGTAGCAGTAACAAACACCAAAGGTCAGTTTAACATCAATGGTATGCGCTCAGGAGGCCCCTACGAGGTCACCATCAGCTACATTGGTTACGAGACCAAGAAGGTGAAGGATGTAGTGCTCCAGCTTGGTGAGACTTACAACCTCAACACCACAATGAACGAGGACTCACAGGTGCTCGGAGAGGTTGTGGTGCAGGGTAAGGCCACAAAGCTCAACATCGAGAAGATGGGTGCCACCACCAACATCACAAGTGCTCAGATGGCTGCTGTGCCCACAGTGAGCCGTTCAATCACTGACATGACTCGACTCTCTCCTTATGGAGGTAACGGTATGACATTCCAAGGCTCTGACGGACGTACTGCCAACTTCACTGTTGACGGTGCCGACTTCAACCAGAACTTCGGACTCTCTGACGCCCTTCCTGGTGGCGGTAATCCTATTTCTATCGATGCCATCGAGGAAATGCAGGTGGTTATCTCGCCGTTTGACGTTCGTCAGACCAACTTCATCGGAGGTGGTGTGAACGCCATCACAAAGTCGGGTACTAACACATACAAGGGTTCTGCCTATATCTATCACAAGAACGAGAACCTGCGCGGTGATGCCGTTGACAACCAGCAGATTCCAAGTGCACGCGACAAGGACCGCCAGACAACATACGGATTCACCTTGGGCGGTCCGATTATCAAGGACAAGCTCTTCTTCTTTGCCAGTGGCGAGCTTGTGAAGACTCCTACAATCGCAAACCGCTGGATGGCATCTGAGAATGGTGTGGCTGATGCCGACAACTTTATCTCGAAGTGTACGGTGGCTGACCTTAAGCGAGTTAGCGAGCATGTGAAGAACAAGTACGGATATGATACCGGTGCTTGGGACAGCTTCCCCGCAGATGAGGAGAACTACAAGATACTTGCACGTATAGACTGGAACATCACCAACGACCATCACTTGGCACTGCGCTACAACCATACAAAGAATACAGCATGGAACGCTCCCAACTCAACATCTATGGATGGTGGCTCCCGTTCGGCTTATGCTCGTATGTCGCAGTATTCAATGTCTTTTGCCAACTCGATGTACTCAATGGAGAACATCGTTCACTCATTCTCTTTTGACTTGAACAGCCGCTTTGGCGAGAACATCTCCAACCAGTTCCTCGCCACATATTCAAAGCTCGACACTCAGCGTGGAACAAATTCATCAGAGTTCCCATTCATCGACATTCTCGACGGTTCTGGTGACATCAACAACTATATGGCTCTCGGTTATGAGCTTTTCACATATAACAATGCAGTGCATAACACTGTATGGAACGTGAAGGATGACATTACTTATTATATGGGCAACCACAAACTCATGGCAGGTGTCGGATTTGAGCACCAAATGGCTGACAACGCCTATATGCGTAACGGAACAGGTTATTATCGTTACAACAGTGTTGATGACTTCATCAACGGTGCAGTTCCAGAGGTTGTTTGTCTTACATACGGTTATGGCGGCGAGACCAATCCTACTGCCAAGGTGCAGTATGGCAAGCTCGGCGTCTATCTGCAGGACGAGTGGAACGCCACTGAGCGTCTGAAGCTTACGGGAGGTATCCGTTTTGACACCTTCATCTTCAACAATGGCGAGCTTATGACAAACAACGCCATCAAGGAACTCGACTACTATGGAAAGCATATCGACACCGGCAAGTGGCCTTCAACAAAGGTTATACTTTCTCCGCGTATCGGTTTCACATACGACGTGCTTGGCGACAAGACCTTGAAGTTCCGCGGAGGTACAGGTCTCTTCCAGGGTCGTCTGCCCCTCGTGTTCTTCACCAACATGCCTACCAACGGCGGTATGGTGCAGTATCAGGCACAGCTCAATGCCAAGAACGCTGACATGAGCCAGTTTGCCGGTGGACTTGTTACTGATGCTAACGGACATGCAACTGCTGCTGCCCTTCGTGAGAAACTTCTTGGCATGGGTTATCCCGAGAACATCACTCCTGAGCAGGGCACAGTGCCTTCTTCTATCTGCGGTGTAGATCCTTCATTCAAGATGCCGCAGGTATGGAAGACCTCATTCGCTATTGACTATGAGCTTCCCACATCATTCCCGATGTCGGTAACAGCAGAGTATATCTACAACAAGACTATTAATGCTGCCATTCTGAAAGACTGGGCGGTGCCTTCAATGGCAGGATTCCCCCGTCTCAACGGTGCTGACAACCGCGCCCTCTTCCCCGCAGGATTCCAGACAATGAAGAGTGCATACGTGCTTGAGAACACAAGCAAGGGTTATGGATGGTCGGCAAGCCTCACTCTGAACGCACGTCCTATCGAGACACTAAGCCTTATGGCTTCTTATACACACTCAATGGCTAAGGAGATGACCAGCCTTCCCGGTTCTAACGCATCTTCTGTGCTCAACTATGTAACAACAGTGGAAGGTCCTAACAATATGCACCTCCACAATGCGGAGAACATCACTCCCGACCGTTTCATCCTTTCGGCTACCCATAACGACAAGCACGGCAACCACGTGAGCATCATCTACGAGGCTTACCGTGGCGGCTACAACTACTCATACGCTATGGTAAATGATATCAACGGTGATGGTTACAACTACGATGCTCTTTATATCCCGACCGACGAGCAGGTGAAGAACGGTGAGTTCCGCTTCAAGACTCAGGACGATGCCGACCGCTTCATGGCTTTCGTTCACAAGGATGACTATCTGAGCAACCACCAGGGCGAGTATGCAGAGTCATACAGCGTGTATAATCCTTGGGTTCATCGTGTTGACCTTGGCTACAAGCACGACTTCTCGGTTAAACTTGGCAAGACAAAGCACACTCTCCAGCTCAGCTGCGACATCAAGAACGTGCTCAATATGTTCAACTCCAACTGGGGTGTTTCAAAGATTATGAACACAGCCTTCCAGGACAGCGGCCTCGGACGTATCCTCAAGTACGAGGGTGTTGACGCTCAGGGATATGGCATATATTCTACTCCTGCCTCTATCAATGCCGACACCAAGACTTGGATAAAGAACCACGCCATCGGACAGTGCTGGTATGCTTCTGTTGGTATCAAGTATATTTTCAACTAATATATATAATTACAGAAATAATATGAAACTGAAATATTTTATTCCATCATTGATGGCTGTTGTGGCAGCTGTGTTTACCGGTTGTGCAGATGACAGTACATACACCACGCTTGGGAGTGTCAGCGTATCTCAGTCATACGTGGCAATTCCTCAAGATGGAGGTAGCACTTCGATAACAGTTAATGCATCTTCAGACTGGGCTTTTGTTGATGTGCCTCATACGGTGAAGAACAGTAAGGGTAAGGATTCTACTGTTTATTATATTGCCCCCGATTGGCTTACAATTTCTGCAAAATCGGGAAATGCCGGTGAGTCTTCCGTGACTTTCAATGCCGAAAGTGCTCTCGACGGACGCAGCGATGAACTGTGGATTAAATGCGGCGAGGATGTTCAGCGCATCAATGTGATGCAGGGACTCTCCACTGTTTCAACTGCCACTTGTGCAGAGGTGATTGCCGGTCCTGACAGCAAGACCTATCGTGTGAAGGGTACCTGTACAGGTATCGCAAACACCACATACGGTAACTGGTATCTTAACGACGGTACTGGAGAGGTTTATGTCTATGGTACTCTTGACAAGAACGGCGCTGCAAAGAATTTCCTTAGCCTTGGCATCGAGGTGGGAGACGAAGTCACCGTTGAAGGTCCGAAGCTCACATACGGTTCTACCGTGGAGCTTGTTAACGTGACGGTTGTGTCAATAAACAAGTCGCTCATCAAGGTTGACTCTACATACGTTGGCGGTGTGGCAGGCAACGAGCTGCCTCTCGAAGGCGGAGAACTTACTGCTTACGTAACCTGCAAGGGCAATGGCGTCAATGTTGACATCCCCGAGGATGCCAAGGACTGGCTCTCTATTGCAGCCATCAAGAACGGTGGTTCTGAGGTTGTCTTCAAGGCTGCTCCTAACACAGGTGGCGACCGCAACACTACGGTCTTATTCACAACTACCGATGGCAAGAAGACATATACTTCTCAGATGGCAATTGCTCAGAAGGGAGCTATCGTTCCTGTGACTGTTGCAGAATTTAAATCCAAGGAAGTAGGCGATGTGCAGTATCGTCTTACAGGTCTTGTCACTGAGGTGGATGACGCTGCCGCAGGCAAGTATTACATCAGTGATTATACTGGTCAGCTCTATGTATATAAGGCTTCTGGTACAGTTGCCCTTAATGACGTGGTTACTATCGTTGGTAAGCATGCTGAATATAAGGGTACACCTCAGGTGGGCAGTGGATATCTTGAGAAGCTTTGTGCTTCTACTGAGGCTATCTCCCTCGCTGACTTCAATGCCGCCGCTGATGACAACAACAAGTTGTATGTCCTCACTGGTAAGATTACCGAGATTGCCAACGACAAGTATGGCAACGTGTATATCGAGGATGAGAATGGCGAGAAGGTTTATCTCTATGGTGTATATGGTGATTGGACTGGTGAAAACAAGCAGTATTTCATCAAGGATAATGGAATCGCTGTTGGTGACACAATCACCGTAGTGACCATCAAGACATCATATAATGGTTCTCCTCAAGGCAAGAACGCCGTTTGCTTCGGCGTGAAGAAAGCAGAGTAATAGTATTGTATTTATAATAAGATTAATAACCTTACGGCGATAAGAATAATAATGTTATCGCTGTAAGGTTATTAATCTTTCTGTATATTATAGCTCCTTAGCTAAATAGACGATAGAGGGAAGGTGGTCGCTGAAGCCGTTTAGCCATACTCCTCCAGAGAAGGTACGCTTGGGATAACCCTTGAACTTGCCCTCCTGCTGAAGCATATACTCACGGGAGAAAATCTGGTGTTTCACGTATTTCAATGTGCTGAAGTCCTTCTTGCCCTCGGGGGTCAGCAGTTGGGGGGAGAGGATAATCTGGTCGAACAGGTTGTAACCACCGTCGTATTTGATAGTTCCGTTGCCGTCAGACAATGTCTTCCACCAAGGATTGAACATGTCGCCCGACTTCACGTCAGCAATCTTTTTCCTTGCCCTGAGTGACTTTGCCATTGAGGGATCCATGGGGTCGTCGTTCATGTCGCCCATCACAATAACCTTCAGGTTAGGCTCCGCGGCAATGAGCGAGTCCTTCAGGTGTCTCACTTGTTCGGCTCCCAGTTCCCTGTAAAACGATGTGGCGGCACGACTTGGCAGATGGCATACAATCACCGCTATGTCATCGCCGGCAAGAGAACCCTTGACAGTGAGGAAGCCGCGGGTGACGAAACCGCTGTCCTTCTCCAGTTTCTGTACGTAAGGATAGAGCTTCACGTCTTTTGGCTCAAAGAAGCGGGGATTATACAACAATCCGCAATCCACTCCACGCTTGTCGGGACCTTCGACATGGCAGAACTTGAAGTTGCGTGCCGCCAATGCCGGTTGGGCAACGAGGTCACTCAAGGCGCGGGCGTTCTCCACCTCGCTCACTCCGATGATGGCACAACCGATGTTTTTCAGCAGGTCGGTTCCCATCTCGGCAAGCACCCTCGACATGTTGGCGAGCTTGCTCTCATACTTCATTGCGTTCCATTTGTTGGTGCCGTTGGCGAGGTATTCATAATCGTTCTTCCCCTCGTCATGACATGTGTCGAAGAGGTTTTCGAGATTGTAGAATCCCACACCGTAAACTCCGATCTTTTTCTCTTGTGCCACTGCCGTCGTTGCCACGACGAGCAATAGCGTGATGAATAGATTCCTCATAATTCTTATACCTTATTATATTATATATACATAGACTATTTATGAAATTCAGTGCAAATATCGCAAAAAAATATGAAAAAAACAAGTTGAAACAAATTTTTATTAAGAAAAACTTCTTTTTTATGAAATAAAAGAGTAACTTTGCGCCAAGAAATACATTTTATAACCTCTTTTATGAAGAAAAAGTTAATATTATCCGTGTTTGTCTTGGCGTGCTTTGGAAAAGCCATGGCACAGACCGAGGACAAGAAAAACGGCAATGACAATGACAACAGCGAGGCGGCATTTACTTTCACCGAGTCGCAGTTGGGAGAGGATGACGACATGTCGCAGAACGTCACCGTCATCAACTCCAACAGCAATATCTATGCCAATGAGGTTGGATACCTGTTCAGTCCAGTGAGGTTCCGATACAGGGGATTCAACCAGAAATACAATGACGTTTATATCAACGGGGCACCGATGAACGACGCCGAGTCGGGACAGTTCCGCTTCTCGATGGTTGGAGGTCTTAACAACCAGACCCGAAGCGGCGAATATGCCCTTCCGTTTGAGCCTAACAACTTCTCAATGTCGGCGATGGGCGGCTCTAATAATTATAACTTCCGCGCCTCGGCAATGCCAATAGGCAACAAGGCGGCAGTGAGTGTTGCCAACCGCAACTACACACTTCGCGGCATGTACAGCTATAGCAGCGGCCTGAATGAGAAAGGCTGGGCAGTGGCAGGGGCATTAACCTACCGTTGGGCTGACCAGGGATATGTTGAGGGCACGTTCTATAACTCACTGTCTTACTTCTTGGGAATTGAGAAAGTGACAGGAAACCACTCGATATCGTTTGCCACTTGGGGCAATCCCACGGAGAGGGCATCGCAGGGTGCATCCACCGACGAGATGTACTGGATTGCAAACGATAGATACTATAACCCTTATTGGGGATACCAGAACGGAAAGAAGCGCAACTCGCGCGTGGTCAACGACTTCGCACCTACTGCATTGCTCACATGGGACTGGAAAATCAACGACGACATGAAGTTGACAACCTCGCTCACGGGCAAGTACAGTATGTATAAAAGCACCAAGCTAAACTACAACAACAGCGACAACCCTCATCCCGACTATTGGAAGGTGTTGCCGAGCAGCTATTTTAATGTGTGGGATGCTGATGACCAGAGCTATCGCACAGAGTCTGCATGGAACGCATGGCAGACGGCATACGAATATCTTTCATCCAACAAGGCTAACCGCCAGATTGACTTCGACCGGCTCTATGCCGCCAACGTGGGAGCAAGCCAGCAGGGTGCTGATGCCATGTATTATATACAGGCAAAGCACAACAACCAGTTGGATATCAAGCTGTCATCAACTCTCGACATGAACCTTACGGAGAAGTCGAAACTCGTGATGGGACTAAACCTCGGCACCACCAAGGGCATGCACTATCAGACGATGGACGACATGCTGGGAGCCACACAGTTCCACAACCTCAACTATTACGCCCTCGGAACATACGACAAGAACTCCGAGGAAATACAGTATGACCTCAACAATCCGAATGCCGTGGTGAAGGAGGGCGACAAGTTCGGATATGACTATAACATCCTCGTTGACAAGGCTGACTTCTGGGCTACTTACAGCGGCACTTTCGCCGGTATGCACGGATATATCAGCGGACGTGTGGGCGGCACTCAGATGCAGCGCGACGGTAAGATGCGCAACGGACTTGCCAAGGACAACTCCTTCGGCAAGAGCGGTACGGCACACTTCCTCGACGGTGGCGGCAAGGCCGGCATCACGTTCAACCTTGGCAAGGGACATATTGTCCAGCTCGGTGCGGGATATGAATGGCGCACACCCACTGCCTCCACTGCCTTCGCTTCACCCGAAATCAACAACGACTTCGTCACCAACCTGAAGAACGAGAAGGTGTTCTCGGCTGAGGTGGGCTATCAGCTCAACACATCTTGGTTGCGTGCCAACGTGAATGCCTATTATTCACGCATTAAGGACGCAACAGAGTGGCAGTGCTTCTATTTCGACGACGAGAACTCGTTCTCTTACGTTTCTCTCACCGACATCGAGAAGGAATACTATGGAGTGGAGTACGGACTGAACTTCAAGATTACATCAGCCTTCAATATCAAGGCCATCGGTACTGTCAGCGAGGCAAAATATGCCAGCGACCCGACAGTGCGCTATATGCTCTCGACGAGTGGAACATACGGCGATGACATCTGCTATCTCAATGGATTCCGTGAGTCGGGCACACCGCTTTTGGCTCAGAGCATCACGCTCAGCTATAGCCAGAAGGGATGGTTCATCGACTTGAGCGGCAACTATTATGACCGTATCTATCTCAGTCCATCGGTATATCATAGATATAAAAAGGTTGTCGAGGATCAAGGTACTGCTGACAACGACGGTAATTATAAGATCCTCCCGCAGACAGAAGGCAACGGGGGCTTTATGCTCGACGCAAGCATAGGCAAGCTCATCCGAATGAAGAAGGGTCAGCTCTCAATTAACCTCACCCTGACCAATATCCTCAACAACCGCAACATCTGCACAGGAGGATATGAGCAGAGCCGCAGCGACCTGACTGGTTCTGGCAACTCGCGCGGATATTCGTTCTCGATGAACCCCAAGAAGTTCTATGCTTACGGAATTAACGGAATGCTCAACATAACTTACAGATTCTAATAACGCTATGAATATGAAGAAGATAACATATATAATATTGGCCTGCCTCTGTTGCATCGTCACTGGATGCAAGGACGGCGATTGGGACAATCCGGGAAAGACCACTGCTGAAACCTTCGGCAACAATGCCTTGGAGGAAACCAACGTGGTGACTATCAAGGAACTCAAGGACATGTATAAATCCACCCTCAACCAGCAGTTTGGCTTGGCTGAGATAGGCAAGGACCTCAAGATTAAGGGTCGTGTGCTTGGCAATGACATAGAGGGAAATATCTATTCCAAGGTGGTTATCGACGATGGCACCGGTGCTATCATCATCAGTGTTGGCGTAGGCGGAATGTTCGCATATCTGCCTGTAGGTCAGGAGATTCTCGTTGACCTGAGCAAACTGTGGATAGGAACCTACGGTTATCAGCCACAGTTGGGAGTGTATTATATCAGTTCTTCTGGCAAGACCAATGTGGGGCGTATCAGTCGTGCTCTCTGGAACCAGAGCTTCAAGTTGCTCGGTGCGCCAGATGCCTCGAAGATTACTCCCATTGAGTTTGACAAGACGAAGGCGAAAGATGCCGCATATATGAGTGAGAATGTGGGAAGATTGATGGTTATCAGGGATGTGAAGATGATTAATGGCGGCAAGGGTGTTTGGGCTGCCGAGGCTGACGCTTCTGGAACACAGACCGAGGTTAACCAAAGCATCTCAGGGCTTAACGGCATATATGTTCGCACAAGTACATACGCCGACTTTGCCAACTCCCCCATACCCGAAGGCACGCTCGACATAACGGGTATATTCACAAGATACGGCTCAGACTGGCAGATATATCTGCGCACAGAGTCCGACGTAGTAAATAAATAACTAAAGTATAAACAAAAATAACGACAATAGATATGAAAAAGCTTTTTTATTCATTATTCGCGATTACAATGGCAGTCTTTTCGCTCACAAGCTGCGAGGACGTGCCCGAACCATACAATATCCCCGAAAAGCCGGGAACAGGCGGTGAACAAGGTGGTGAGGAAGAACTCCAAGGCTCTGGTGCAGGAACACTTCTTGACCCTTATGACTGTATAGCAGCAATCAACTACTGCAAGCAACTTGGTGCCGACACCGAATCCACTGAGAATATATATATAAAAGGTAAGATTGTGAGCATCGAGGAGGAATATAGCACTCAATATGGCAATGGCTCATTCACAATCTCCAATGACGGTTCAAACAGCAATACCTTCAAGGTATGGCGTGCGCTCTATCTTGGCAACAAGAAATACACGAGCGGC
>JALFIX010000007.1 GCA_022775105.1 Prevotella sp.
CCGACCTGAAAGCCGGCGACTGGGTCAACGAGAACAACCTGAAGACGAATCTTAAAGGTACGCTCACATACGCGTATGAGCCAGTGGATGACTCTCTTGACATACCCGTGGAAAACAGGACATTCGAGGGTTATGTCAGAAAGAACGGCGAAGTGGGAGTGCGCAACGAGATATGGATTGTGCCTACAGTGGGTTGCGTGAACGGTATTGCCGAACGTCTTGCCGACCTGCTCCGCAAGGAGACTGGCGAGAAGGACATTGATGCCGTTTATGCATGGCACCACAACTACGGATGCTCGCAGCTCAGCGGCGACCACGAGAACACTCGCAAGGTACTGCGTGACATCACGCTCCATCCAAATGCCGGCGGTGTGTTGGTGCTCGGATTAGGATGCGAAAACAACCAACCCGACAAGTTTGAGGAATTGCTCGGCGACTACGACCGCGACCGCATCAAGTTCCTTGTAACCCAGAAAGTGGATGGTGACGAGGTTGAGGCTGGCATGGAAATTCTGCGTGACCTCTATGCCAAGGCTTCCCAGGACAAGCGCGAGACCGTATCGGTGAGCAAGCTGCGCGTCGGTCTGAAATGCGGCGGAAGCGACGGATTCAGCGGCATCACCGCCAATCCTCTGGTAGGCGAGTTCTCCGACTGGCTCGTGGCCCAAGGCGGAACATCCATCCTCACCGAGGTGCCTGAGATGTTCGGTGCAGAGACCATCCTCATGAACCGTTGCAAGAACACTGAACTCTTTGACAAGACTGTCACCATGGTTAACGACTTCAAGGAATACTTCCTCAGCCACGGCGAGCCAGTGGGCGAGAATCCATCCCCGGGCAACAAGGCTGGCGGTATATCCACACTCGAAGACAAGGCATTGGGATGCACACAGAAGTGCGGCAAGGCTCCAGTTAGCGGTGTGCTGAAATATGGCGACCGTCTGGAGACCAATGGTCTTAACCTGCTCTCCGCTCCCGGCAATGACCTTGTGGCTTCTACAGCCTTGGCGTCGGCAGGATGCCAGATTGTGCTCTTCACCACAGGACGCGGAACTCCCTTCGGCACCTTCGTACCGACAATGAAGATTGCCACCAACCCCACCCTCGCCGCACGCAAGCCCAACTGGATTGACTTCAGTGCCGGACAGCTCATCGAGGGAAAGACTATGGAGCAGCTGCTGCCTGAGTTTATCGACAAGATCCTTGCCGTGGCAAGCGGAGAAAAATCACGCAACGAGGCCAACGGATACAGGGAAATCTCGATATTCAAGAACGGGGTAACGCTTTGAAGAATTAAAAAATTAAAAAATTAAAGAATTAAAAAAAGGATTGAACAAGAAAGGCATTATAGCATTAAGTCCCTTGGCAGTGTTCATACTGCTGTATTTAGTCACCTCGATTATCGCAGGTGACTTTTACAAGGTACCGATTACGGTGGCGTTCCTGCTGTCGTCAATCTATGCCGTGATAGTATGCGGCGGCATTCCAACAAGGGACGGAATGCCTATTGCCGAACGCATCTCGATATTCAGCCGTGGTGCCTCGATGGGCAACATGATGCTGATGCTATGGATATTCGTGCTTGCCGGAGCCTTCGCCAATACGGCGAAGGTGATGGGAAGCATCGATGCCACAGTCAACCTGACACTCTCTGTCCTGCCTGGCAACATGATTCTTGCCGGACTTTTTCTTGCGGCATGTTTTGTGTCCATATCCGTTGGCACGAGTGTCGGCACCATTGTTGCCCTCACTCCCATCGCTGCGGGTGTCGCCAACTCCACAGGCTCAAGTGTACCGTTGCTCACGGCAGTCATAGTGGGCGGCTCGCTCTTCGGCGACAACCTCTCGTTTATCTCCGACACCACCATCGCCGCCACTTCCACCCAGGGCTGCAAGCTGAGCGACAAGTTCCGTGTGAACTCCTACCTGGTCATGCCAGTGGCATTAGTGATTCTCGGCATCTACACCGTCATGGGTTCCGGCATCAACTCGCCGCAGGATGTGCCTGAGGTCTCTATAATAAAGGTTATACCTTATATAATAGTATTGGTGACGGCGGTATGCGGAATGAACGTCATGGCAGTGCTCACCCTCGGCATCCTCGTCACCGGTGGCATTGGCATACTCGACGGTTCGTTTGATGTCTTCGGGTGGTTCGGTGCTATGGGCAACGGCATTACGGGTATGGGCGAGTTGATTATCATCACCATGATGGCGGGCGGAATGTTGGAGCTTATCAAGGTGAACGGTGGTATCGACACAGTGATAAACCTGCTCACCAAGCGCATCACCACCAAGCGCGGGGCAGAGATGAGCATAGCCTCACTGGTGGGGATGGTGAACGTGTGCACCGCCAACAACACCGTGGCAATCATCACCACGGGAGGCATAGCCAAGCAGATAGGCGACCGCTTCGGCATCGACAACCGCAAGTGCGCCAGCATCCTCGACACCATGTCGTGCTGCGTGCAGGGCGTCATCCCTTACGGTGCCCAACTGCTCATGGCGGCAGGACTTGCATCGGTGAACCCCGTCGGCATAATGCCCTATCTCTATTATCCCTATCTCTTGGGATTGGTTACGATAGTGGCGATAATACTAAGATACCCAAGGCGGTATTCTTAAATTGAAGATTGAAGATTGAAGATTGTAATTTCTAACTTCTAATTTCTAAATAATACAGCGATGGACGTAATAGAAAGAAATTTCATGAGGCTTCTGCGCAGCGGTACGTTTGGCGACGACACCGCCGTTGAGCCTATGTCACAATGGAAATGGAACCAGCTCTACCAGATGTCGCTCATGCACGGCGTAACTGCATTCATATATGACGGCATAAAGGCAAGGGAAGGCGAATTCTTCATCAACCTCACCGACGAACAGCGGGAGACATGGAGAAGGACCGTGGAGGAGACCGAAGAGAAAAACCGTCAGCATAACATACTGACCGCCCGACTCATCGAACAACTCAACCACCTCAACACACGCCCCATATTGCTGAAGGGACAGGCCATTGCCACTCTATACAACCATCCATTACACCGCAGCAGCGGCGACTGCGACATCTTCTTCCCGCTGCCGCCACAGGGAAAGAAGGCCGACGAATGGGCAAGGACGAACGGACGTAACGTCACCTCGCCTGAAAAATCCGTACTACAGTACCTATGGAATGACCTCAAGGTTGAGCACCATCACAGGATGATGAAGCTCACCAATATCATGCTCAACAAGTCATTGCAATCCATCATCAACAGTGAGATAAGATGCTGCGACTCCACCTACGCTTACATCGACGGGGTGAAGGTGGAAACACTGCCCCCCACCCTCAACCTGCTTTATGCCTTGGTGCGCATAGCCAAGTATATACTCAACGACGGGGTTAGTCTGAAACAGGTGATAGAGTTAGGCGTAATCCTCAGGAAAATAGGCGACAAGGTGGATTTCGTTAAACTTCAACAATGGATTGACCAACTCCATCTTGGCGATATGGCACACCTTGAAGGTTCACTGCTTACGGAGCTTTTCAACTTCTCTTACGACGAGATTCCTTTCATGAATCCGGACAAGAAAGAGAACATTTCTAGAATCACCCGTGAGATATTCAACATGAAGGGCACCCACACCTACGACTGGTACTTTACCCAAGGCAAGAACGTGTTTGTAAGCACGAGCAACAAGGGTGCATTGATGTGGCACATAAACAACAGCCGCCACTTCTTCAGATATTACCCGAGTGAGACAGTCACCAATTTCTTTACATCCTTCGCCCACTCACTATCACATATAGAAGAATAAACCATGAAATACTTCGAGACAGAATTTAAGATTAGCGGTCCTGAGGCACTCATTCAGGACGCCCGCGATGTTCTCGCCGCAATGGCAGGAGATGCAGGCTACGAAACCTTTGAGGATACGGCTGACGGCATCAAGGGATATGTGCAACAGGACTTTTACGACGAGGACGCCTTAGCAGCTATCATAGCCGACTTCCCCTTCGACGACATCACCATCGAATATGTTACGCGTGAGGCGGAATACCGCGACTGGAACGAGCAATGGGAGAACGAGGGTTTCGAGCCAATCTTCATCACCGACGAATGTGTAGTTCACGACGGCAGACACCTGCCCGCGAAAACCTGTAAGACGATGGTGGAGATTGACGCAAAATTAGCATTCGGCACAGGCACCCACGAGACCACAAGGATGGTGGCACAGCAACTCATCCTCTCCGAGCCATGTGGCAAGACTGTTCTCGACTGCGGCTGCGGCACAGGCATACTTGGCATTATCGCCCTTAAACATGGCGCAAGTCATGTGGTTGGATATGACATCGACGAATGGAGTGCCGACAACGCGCGTCATAATGCCGTAATCAACGGTGTTGGCGATGATTTCGACGCCCTCTTGGGTGATGCAGGCATAGTGGAAGGCATATCACGGCAATTCGACATCATCCTTGCCAACATCAACCGCAACATCCTACTTGCCGACATGCCCCGATGGCGTCCGCTCATGTCGCCCTCAGGCATCCTCATCCTCAGCGGTTTCTATGCCTCAGACGTGGAGCCACTCACCACGAAGGCATCGGAACTCGGACTTAAAGTCCAATCCCATCAAGAAGACGGCGACTGGCAGTGCCTAATCCTAAAAAATTACTCTTAATTCCCAATGGTCATCTTCCGCAAGTCATAGAAGCTGCCATTGTATATGTCGAAATCCACGTAGCCCTTTATTCCAGGCAACTTGCCGCAATCGGTGTGCTGCCAGAATTTCCAAGGTCCCTGATACTCCACCTTGTCAACATAATAATGGGCTATCCAATATGGATAGTCGTCAAAGACCTTGTCACTGAGGTATCGCATCTTGAATTTATAATAGGTGTATATGATTGGCTTGACGCCATATTCCTCCTCCACCATATTGAGCCATGTGAGCACACTCTGCTTGAACTCCTCGTCGGTCTGGTTCTTTGCCTTGTGCTCCACGTCGAGCACAGGTGGAAGGTCGCCCTCCTCCAGTTTCACGTTCTCGATGAAATACCTTGCCTGAGCCTCGGCACTTGAATGTACGCTCCAGAAATGATATGCGCCACGGATAAAACCGTATTCGCGCGCATTGTAGAAATTGTCCTCAAAGGTGTTGTCCAGCTTACTTGCACCTTCGGTAGCCTTTATCATCACGAATCTCACAGGACATTTCTCGATCATTCCGTTGTTGCGGAGTATCTCCCAGTCAATCTCTCCCTGATAATGGCTGATGTCGATGCCGTGAATCTCATATCCCTCGGGATAGGAGACATCGCCGTAGAGGGCGCGCCAGCGGAATCCGAATGGCGAGACGAAGAAATAATAGAAGAAATAGACGTAGAGCAATACAACAACTGCACCTCCAATCCACCATGCCCATCCTGGCATTTTCTGCAAAACACGTAAAAGTACGCCGGGCTTTTTCCGGCGTACTGTACTTGTGTATTTTCTTTTACGTGTTTTCTGAGGCATACGCGATTATGCTTGTTCGAGGGCGAGAGTCTTGGTCGGCTGGTCGCACACCTCTGACGGTCCCCAATACTGGATAGGTCCGGGATAAACGTAGGCAGTCTCGCGTGCCCATACGTCACGCTTAGATGCGAACTCCTTGAATGGCGCACCGTCAAGCTCCACGAGAGCCTTGCGTATAACAGGCTTCATCTCACCGTTGCGGCGCTCCATGTTCATCATCATTGTGATAGGCACACCACCTGCAATCCACTGGTCGGCAGGAGCGGTTGTGTTCTTCACGATGGCCATGTAGCCGGTCTTGCCGTTGGCGATGAGCTGGGCGGCACTTGTACCGAGTGCATAGCAGTAGTCGGCATCGAAGTTTGAAGGAGCGGCGCAGCGTCCCTCATATCCGAAGAAGTGGTGCTGTGCGGCAAACTTGCCCACATACTTGCCTTCTGCCTTCATCTCTGCGAGACGTGCCTCACACATTGCCGAGAGAAGCTTCTCAGTCTCGATGAGCGATACCTGTACGTTTCCGTGCGGGTCGCGGTCGAGTGAGAGCTGGCGTGCAACGTCGGCGGGAAGAGTCTCGAATGTGGCGGCATTCTCCTTTGAGAGGTGCTCGATGATATACTTGCGCTGTGCGTCCTTGTCGAGGTCCTTGTAGTCTGCGCCATGGGCGGCGAGCAGGTCGTTGAGCTCCTGGATAAGACGGCCGATGGCTGGGATGAACTCGATGAGTCCCTCGGGCACGATTACAGTACCGAAGTTGTTTCCGTCCTCGGCACGCTTTGCGATAGCCTGGCAGAGGTCGTCAACAATCTGGTTGAGGGTCATGTCCTTCTGCTCAACCTCCTCGCTTACGAGGCAGATGTTGGGCTGGCACTGGAGTGCGCACTCAAGTGCGATATGGCTTGCCGAGCGTCCCATCACCTTGATGAAGTGCCAGTACTTGCGTGCTGAGTTGCAGTCGCGCTCGATGTTACCGATAAGTTCTGAATAAGTCTTGCAGGCAGTGTCGAAACCGAACGAAGTCTCAATCTGCTCGTTCTTGAGGTCGCCGTCGATGGTCTTCGGGCAACCGATCACCTGTATGCCGTAGTTCTTGGCGGCATAGTACTCGGCGAGAACGCAGGCGTTGGTGTTTGAGTCGTCACCACCGATGATAACGATTGCAGAAAGGTTGAGCTCGCGTGCGATCTCGAGTCCCTTCTCAAACTGCTCCACCTTCTCGAGCTTTGTACGTCCTGAACCAATCATGTCGAAACCGCCGGTGTTGCGGTATTCGTCGATAACCTCCTTGGTGAGTTCCTTGTAGTTGTGGTCAACGAATCCTCCGGGACCGAGGATGAAACCGAAGAGTCGGTTCTCGGGATTAAGACGCTTGATCTGGTCGAACAGACCGGTGATGACGTTGTGACCTCCAGGAGCCTGACCTCCGCTGAGGATGACACCTACGTTGATTTTTGAGTTGTTCTCGCTTTCAGCGGGCTCAAACTCGATGATAGGCATACCGTAGGTGTTGGGGAAGAGCTTCTTGATGTCTTCCTGGTTATCTACACTCTGTGTGGGTGCGCCTTCCTTGATTTTCACTGCACCCTGTAGGGCCTTCGGCAACTTTGGCTGATAGGCTGCCCTTGCAATTTGCAAAGCACTTTTTTCCATAATTTCTTTAATATTTATACTATGAATAACGAATATTTCATCAAATTTTTGTGCAAAATTAGCAATTTTCGGCGAAAAAAACAAGGAAAAGACACTAAATATGTTTTTTTAATGTTTTTTATTTGATATAATTGGTGTTAATTCGAATATTTTGCTTAACTTTGCTGAAAATTGGATAAAAACAAAACAAAAAAAGGAGATTAAAATTATGGCAAAGAGAAAAGATCTTAAAAGTATAGTTTCGGACACATGTGCCGACCTCGTGGCTGAAGTAGTGGCAATATCCTTATACGAAGGACAGGCCAACCATGACAATGCCCTTAACATCATCAGCAGCATACTGAAGATGCGCAACGACTATGTAAAACGCATATCCCACCCCGAACCCGGAATGGAGCCGAAGGTGTATTTCAAGAAGATCACCGAGAGCTTCATGGCTGAGGTGAGCGAAATAGCTGACCATATAAGCAATCTTCACGCTTGATATTATATAATAAGGTAAAGATTATATAATGGCATTTGGAAAATCATTCAGCAGGTGGATGCTGTATAAATGTATGGGATGGACCATCGACGTGACTGAGCCACACCCCGACAAATACATCATCTGCCTTGCTCCGCATACCAGCAACTGGGACTTTCTGCTTGGTCAGCTTTATTCTATGGCCGAAGGCGTGAAGAGCGGATTCCTCATGAAGAAGGAGTGGTTCTTCTGGCCTCTCGGTCCCATATTCAGAAGTCTCGGGGGAATACCCGTGTGGAGGTCAAAGAAAACAAGCATGACCGACAATCTCGCCCAGACGGCTCTCCAACAGAAGGAGTTCCACCTCTGTATCACCCCCGAAGGCACACGCTCGCTCAACACCGAATGGAAAAAGGGATTCTACTACATCGCCCTAAAGGCCAATATGCCCATTCTCCTCTACGGGGTGGATTACGAGAAAAAGCTGATCAGATGCACGAAGACCATCATCCCCAACGGCAATATCGACGCACAGATGAGGGAGATAAAGTTGTATTTCAGGGATTTCAAGGGAAAACACCCCGAGAAGTTTACCATAGGAGATATTTCAGATGAGACACCTTAAGCATTTGGCAGTCACCGCATTGGCAGCAATGGTTTCAACCTTCTCTGCGGCACAGGGCACCAACAACGCCCCCGCCACTTGGGAGGATATCGACTACGACGGACACCCTTGGGTGGAGAATGTCTCGGAACCATGGAAACCAACCAAGGGACTGCACAACCGCCACCTATCGCTCTGGGCAAGCCACGGCAGATACTACGACGTGAAAAGGGGCGGATGGAAATGGCAACGGCCAAGCATGTTTTGCACCACCGAAGACCTCTTCACCCAAAGCATCGTTGTGCCTTATCTCATTCCAATGCTCGAAAACAGCGGTGCCTGCGTGTTCACTCCGAGGGAGCGCGACTGGCAGCGCAACGAGGTGATAGTGGATAACGATGACCACACGCCTGGTGTAAACTACATCGAGGTGAACACCAAGGAACACTGGCAGGATGCCGGCTTACAGGGATTCTCGCGCCGCGAGGGTATGCTGCTCGACGGCGAAAACCCCTTTGCATCCGGCACCGTGCGTCTATGTCCCGCAATAAAGAAAGCTAAGAAAGCAAGTCTTGTGTCCTACCAGCCCCAGATCCCGGAGGCTGGCAGATATGCCGTGTATGTAAGCTATGCCACATTGGAAAAAAGTGCCGACGACGTCACTTACACCGTGTGGCACAAGGGACAGGAAACCCACTTCAGGGTCAACCAGCGCATGGGAGGCGGAACATGGGTGTATCTCGGCTCGTTTGACTTCGACGAGGGATGCAACGAGTTCAACCGCGTGGTGGTGAGCAACCTCAGCTCCCGCAAGCACGCCGTGGTGACTACTGATGCCGTGAGGTTCGGCGGAGGCATGGGCAACATCGCCCGGCTGCCGCTCGACGGGGTTTATCTGCCACAGGACACCACCGCCACAGGACACCAGCTGCCCCCTTCGCCGCGCGTGAGCGGACTGCCACGCTGCCTCGAAGGCGCACGCTATTATGCCCACTGGGCCGGTATGCCCTACGATGTATATAGTGGCAGACAGGGCACCGACGACTATGCCGACGACATCAACTCCCGCTCCTGCATGACCAACTATGTGGGAGGCGGCTCCGTGTATATGCCCAACCAGAAGGGACTCCGCGTTCCGATAGAACTCTCGCTCGGAGTCCACAGCGATGCAGGCTACGGACAGTGCGACTCCATCGTGGGCACCCTCACCATCTGCACCACCGATTTCAACAACGGCCTGCTCGACGCCGGCATATCCCGACAGGCGTCAAAGAACTTCGCCAAGCGCCTGCTCGACGAGATTCCGGCTGACATAGCCAAGGTGTATGGCAAGTGGAACAAGCGCGAACTCTACGACCGCAACTATTCTGAGTCGAGGGTTCCGGCAGTGCCGAGCGCAATACTCGAGACCATGTCCCACCAGAACTACAACGACATGCGATATGGTCACGACCCCAACTTCAAGTTCACACTCGCAAGGGCCATATATAAGTCCATATTAAGATATGTGTCCGACATGCACGGCAAGGACTATGCCGTCGCCCCCCTTGCCCCCGACCACTTCGCCATCAGCATGGACAGCGACGGCGAGGCCACACTGACATGGCAGGCAGTAAGCGACCCCTCAGAACCAACGGCCGAACCCACCGGCTATGTGGTATATACAAGCACTGGCAGTGCGGGATTCGACAACGGCACCCACGTTCAGGGCACCAAGACGAAGGTGAGACTCGAACCCGGAGTGCTTTATTCCTTCCGTGTGGCGGCAGTGAACAAGGGCGGCAGGAGTTTCCCCACCGAGGTCTTGTCGGCTGCCTATACTCCCGGAGCCAAATCCACTGTGATGATAGTCAATGCCTTCAACCGCCTCGCCTCTCCCGAAGTCAAGATGGAAGCAGACAGTTGGCGGTTTGACATAGATGCCGACCCCGGAATAAGCTATGGCAAGACCGCCACATGGCTCGGAAGGCAACAGGACTGCAATCCAGCCACTGCGGGCAAGGAAGGCCCCGGAGGACTTGGCTATAGCGATGAGTCGCTGATGGGACTGTTTGTCGCGGGCAACGACTTCAACTATGTAGCCACCCACGCCCGAGCCCTTCATTCGGCAGGACTCTACAACATCATAAGCTGCTCCGACGAGGCACTCGCCTCAGGCAGTGCCGACCTCACGCATTGCGACATGGCAGACGTGATATTCGGCCTTGAACGTAACGACGGCTACAGCCTCATGAAGTATGAGGTGATGTCGGCAGCGTTGCGGCGCTCGCTTGAGGACTTCACCGGCAGGGGCGGCTCACTGCTCGTCAGCGGGGCTTACGTGGCAAGCGACATGGCGGCACGCAACCGCGACAACGCCACAACGTCATTCCTCAACAACATCCTCAAATGCCATCTCGCGGGTACATACGACTCCCAAAACGATGCCATATCGGGGCTTGGCACTTCAATGCAGTTCCACCACCAGCTCAACGAGCAGCATTACGCCGCCACCCGCACCGACATCCTCTCCCCCCTTGCTCCCGCCTTCGCCACCATGCTCTATGGCAACGGCAATGCCGCCTGTGTGGCTTACCGGGGTGATGACTACCGTGCCGTCACAATGGGCTTCCCCTTCGAGTGTATCAAGGGAGAGAAGAAACAAGGCATAGTGATGAGGGCGTTGGCGAGGTTTTTGTTGAAAAATTAAAAAATTAAAAAATTAAAAAATTAAAGAAACGAAGTCAATTAAAGTATTTATAGATATGTACAAGATTCAATCCAACCAGTCGGGCACTCGCAGTATCGACATCAGCGAGAAGCACCTCGAAACGATAGAGAAACACCAACTCTTCCGCGACCTCATCGACAGCAACGGATTCGTTGACGAGCAGGTTCTTGACAAACTGAAGCTGAACATCCGCTCACTGCTTGAGTCGGAGACATGCAAGGACAACGACCTCCTCGACCTCTGTCTCGACGTTATTTATCATGCCAACATGAAGTCATTCGGACTCCAGCAACTCATCGTCCTTTACATCAATTGGAAAGAGAGAAAAGAGGCAGAGAACAAGGAAGCTGAGAATAAAGAGGATATAAATGGAATACAGACTGTCTGACTTCCTGCCGACAACCAAGAAGGAGGTGGAGATGAGAGGATGGGATGAACTCGACATCATCCTGTTCTCAGCCGACGCCTACGTCGATCATCCTTCCTTCGGGGCAGCCGTCATCGGGC
>JALFIX010000073.1 GCA_022775105.1 Prevotella sp.
ACCGCTCACAATCTCATCGTTCTGCTGGGTAAGACCCACGATGACGTCCTTTGAGCCATAGTTACTCCAAGTAGGGATGAACACTGCATACTTGTTGTCGTATGAAAGGTCGTAGCTTGCGGCATAGTCAATGGCGAACTGTGTCTTGAACGACAATCCTCTGACGAACTTGTTCAAGTCGTAGATAAGACCGGCGTCAAACTGGAACTGACGGCTGACACCCGTTGACTTACCACCGAAATAGCAGTCGGCGATGGCATTGGTCTGGTTGGCTTTGGTACCACCAGGGAAGAATCTGCCGTCAAGCAGGTTGAGCGACTTGCCAAGGATGGCAAGGGCATTCGATGCGTATGGATCCACCATCTCGATAGGAATCAGCGGTGCGGCGTTCTCGGGGAAGTTGGGACGCATGCTTGCAGCCTCGCTCCAGAAGTCACCCTTGTTCCTGTGGTTGTTGTAGAACGTGGCACTTGCGTTGGCAAAGCAGCTGATGAGCTTGTTGAGTGTAAGATCCACATTACCGCGCACGCTGAAACGGTCGGTATAGTTGTCCTTGGCATTGCCGAAGTTCAGCAAATCCTCAGTGCGGTAGTAGTTGATGTTTGTATAGAAGTGCGCACGCTGACCGCCACCCTGTATCTCGGCAGTAACATCCGAACGGTTGCATACCTTGCGTATATACTCGTCAGAATAGTAGTTCACGTTGGGATAACGGTAGGGATTAAGTCCCGATGCGTGGTTGTATATATCCTGCTGCGAATACCTTGGGGTGAGTCCGTCGTTGGCACGAGCCTCGTTATACAAGGTCATGTACTCAGCTGAACCGACATACTCGGGGAATGCCTTTGCCACGTGGAAACCAGTGTTGGCTGTAACCTCCACCTGCAATCCATCCACCTTTCCGCGCTTGGTGGTGATGAGTATTGCACCCTTGGCAGCCTTAGGTCCATAGAGCACCACTGCCTGTGCGCCCTTGAGGAATGTCACCTGTTCAATCTCGGAAGGAAGCACGTTGTTAGACGGACGCTTCACTCCGTCGATGATGACGAGTGGCATGTTGTAGTTGTCGTTATTGTCAAGACGGTCGTTGTCCATGCCCCAAAGGTTGTTGCCGTTCCAACCGCCCACGAGAGCATACAGGTCTTCAAGACTGCTCGTGGTGTAGTCCTTCTTCTGCAGCTCTACCATGTCAACGTATGAAACACCTCCGAGAAGCTTGTCGGCATCCATGTCACGGAATGCGACATGAACTTTCTTTTTTGCCTCGACAGAGTCAGCGCCATTAGTGGTCTGGGCATTGGCCGCCAATGGTGAAGCTGCCATCATGGCAAGGAGGAATATGTTTTTATTTATTCTTTTCATAAGATTAATCTATTATCTATTATAATTGGCATTGTCATCACCATCCAGGATTCTGTGGGAATCCCTCATACAGATACGTATCCTTGTCAGGAAGCGGGAACCAGTAATGCTTTGCGTCAAAATCACGGGTAATCAGCTCCTTCTTGTGGAAATTACCGATTTTCGCATCCTTCGGGTCATGGGTCTTAAACCAGGAATCCTTCTCCAAACGTTCAAACTCGTGAGAATATTTCACTGTGTAAGGAGGTTCGGTAAGGAGAAGCCAACGCTGGAGGTCGCACCAACGGAAGCCCTCGAACGAAAGTTCCACGGCACGCTCACGACGTACCTCGTCGATAAAGTGCTCCCTTGTGTCCATAAGGTTTGCCTGCACGTGTTCCATAGGGAAATCAGCTGAGTTCACACGGTCGCGGAGAGCGTTGATAGCATCCACTGCTGACAGAGAACAATATTCTGTCCTGGACTTAAGTGCGCCTACGCTTTTTGCTGTGGCAGCCACTGCCTCGGCATACATCAAATAGATGTCGGCAAGTCGCATATAGGGAAGATAACCCTGCAGGGCGTGTTCCCAATCATACCACTTGTCACCCACGTTGCACTGGTGGGGCACCAACTTCTGAATGAAATATCCCGTGCTGCTACCGTTATCTACCTGACGCATGGCAGCATCGGTGTAAAGCTGGCAATATTCCAACTTCTTCTGGACGTCATTTAATGCCTCTGTATTTATTACGTAATGGAAACCGTCGAACACGATGTCATGATAGAATCGGGGGTCGCGATCCTTATAAGGATGCTCGGGATCCCATCCCGACTCGGGGTTGAGAACATATTCACCGTTCCTTACGAGATAGATAGGCTGGCCATTAGCCATACCATACTGGTCGATAAGGTTGGCTGTAGGATGGTGGATGATGTTGTCGTGAGCAACAATACCGGCGACCTTAGGACCGAATGTCTTGTCACAGTTCCAGTTAAAACTGTTTGCTCCGGGATATGCGCCACGGAAGATGGCCTCACATGTACCAGGCATCAGCCAACTCTGCTTGTGGGTATAGAAGATATCAGAGTAGTTGGTCTCGGCATTCTCGTCACGCTCATGGTCGTAGATATTTGAATACTTGTATTCAGCGAGCTTATATCTCACAGTTCCTTTCTTAACCATCTCAAGAGCCTTGCCAAGAGCCTCTACCGCCAACTTGCAATACTTCTCGTCATAGTCGTAGGTCTTGCCATTCGAACTTGCGCCCAAAAGTTCAGCCACACCACCGTTCTTGGTCTTCTCAAACTCCTTCATCAGAGGAGAGCCTGCCCAAAGGTAGCACTTGCCAAGATAGCAGAGAGCCATGAACTTGTTGATGCGCAGGTCGTTTTTTCCAGATGTCTGCATACCGGCAAGTGTCTCGTCCCAATCCAACGGAAGCAAGTCGTATGCCTTCTCAAAATCCTCGGCACAACGGTCGGCACACTCCTGGAAAGAGAGACGTGGAAGCTCGGGGATGTTTGAAGCCGCGAAAGCCTGGTCAATATAAGGCAAACCGCCGAAATAGCACATCAACTCGAAATGCCACCATGCACGGAAGAAATAAAGCTGACCGAGCAGCAGGTCGCGCTCCTCGTCTGTTCCTACGAGCGACTTGATGTTCTCTATACCCATGTTACACTTACGGATGCTGTACCATGAGTTTCTCCATAATGAGCTGTTGGCTCCGTTCAGCCAGCACTGTGTGTTATTCCACCAGTTGCGATAGTTACCCAAATCCACCTGGTGGTCCATGTGAGCATAGCCTTCGGTGTTGTGGACTGCATCATCGCCGAAGTTCCAGGCTGTACAATAGTTTACCTTCTCCTTGTCAGGAACAAGGCTATATATTTCCTCTATATATCCCTGGAAGTTGCGGTAGTTCTTGAACGCCTCATCATCTGCCACGATTGACTCCGGGTCCTTGTCGAGCCAGTCGGTGCAGGAAGTGAATGAAACACTGCCTGCCAAAAGAAGCAGCGAACCACACAAGAGGGATTTCATATTATTATAGTATTTCATATTTATATACGCTATTAAATGTAAAGCTTGAATCCGAAGTTATAACGTCTGACAGTTGGATATGCACCGCCACCGCCACTGAAGCCATAGTTGCTCTCACGGTCGTCGGGCATCTTGGTAATCAGGAAGAGGTTATTACCGTTGACATAAACCTTAAGGCTTGAGAAACCGAGTTTCTTAATCCAGCCCTTGGTCCATGTATAGGCGATTTCCACATTCTTCAGTCGGAAATACGAACCGTCGTAGAGATACTGTGTACCGTCGTTGTAGGCAACCTGAGTTGTGAAACGCGGAACAACAACCTCGCCTGTGCCTGTTGCGGGATTCCACCATGCTCCGTTGTCATATACGGTGAGGAACATGTTGTTGAATGAAGCCAAGCCTACGTCACGTGTTACGCCTGTCACACCATAGAGCTGGGCAAACATGCTCCATCCCTTGTATTCCCATCCGATGGTGGCGTTATAGGTGTGCTTGGGGTTGCCGGTATGACCGTATGGTGCAATGTCATTTGTTTCGTCAACAACACCGTCACCATTGAAGTCAACGATATAGTGGTCGCCGATGAGCACCTGGCTGTCGTCCTTCTCACGCTTAGGAGCACTGTAAAGTTCATCGTATGTACCGATAAAGCCATTGTCGATGAACGATGTATATTGTCCCTGAGAATAGCCCTGTGACTTGCGATAGCTTGGAATCAACGCGGGGTCATCCTTCAGGATAATCTTGTTCTTGGCGTATGTGTAGTTGGTGTTTGCCCAAAAGCGCATTCCATTATGCAATACCTTGTTGAAGCGAAGCTCAAACTCGAAACCGGAGTTTTTCATCTTACCCTTGTTGATGTCAGGGGTAGTAGCTGCACCGAAGTATGATGGCACCGAACGGTCATAACCTGAGATGAAGATATCATAACGGTCGTCGCTGAACCAGTCGAAGCTACCTGCAAACATACCGTGGAGGAATGCATAGTCGAAACCGATATTTGCCTTCTTCACCGTTGCCCAACGCAGGTCGGGATTGGCAATGGTTTTTTCCTTGTAACCCTGGAATGGGCTCTCACTGTCGTCAAGGGAAACCTTGAACTTGTTTGTAGGCTCCCAAACAGTAAGGTAAGCCCAACGTGAACCGGCATTGTCGTCACCAATCTCACCGTATGAACCACGGATCTTGAACATGTCGATAATACCCTTATCCCTCAGTTTCTTCATAAACTTCTCCTCTGACAGCATCCAACCTGCGGCACCTGAGCAGAAGAATACGAAACGATTGTCGGGAGAGAACTTCTGCGAACCGTTGTAGGCACCGTTGAACTCGGCGAAATAACGGCTCTTATAGTCGTAGGTGGTACGGAAAACCCAGTCCTCACGGCGGTTCTCAAGGTCGGCATTACCCGCATGGATACGGCGCTTCCAGTTACCCATGACAGACACGTTGTGGTCACCGAACTGGCGTGCCCAGAAGAGTTGGAGCGACATTTCCGTCGCACGGCTTGTATAGTTCACATTACCTGCGGCTGTTGTCCAGTCGCTGCTTTCATAGAAGTCAAAACCAGTATCGGGATCGATGGTACACTCATCGTGTGGCCTCCAAATTCCATCTTCAGGAATGATGCTTACCCTTTTTGTAGTATGCTGGTCAGAAATACCACGCTCACCTTCGTTGAACTGGTTGTCCCAAGATATTGTACCACGTGCAATAAGTCCCTTTGTGATAAAACCAAGATCCTGCTCAAGGGCAAAGTCAGTAAACACACGTGTAATAGTCTTCTGCTCGTAACCCGACGTTGCTACATTCATTGGAGAGTTCGGCGTGCCGGAGGGTTTCTCAGAATAGTAACCCCATGAACCATCGGAATACTTGACGGGGAAGAGGTTTGGCGCCATACCATAGGCTCCAGCCCAATTCTGCTGCTGGAAGTACTCGCCGTTATTACCATAATAATAACGCGGTGTCTTCTGCTGGGCATTTGAACCGGCAAGGTTGACCTTGAACTGTGTGGTCTTGGTAATCTGGAAGTCCAAGTTTGAACGTACATTCAAACGGTTGTAGGCATATCCACCCTCATATCCCTGGTTGTTATCCCATACACGGGTCATGTCACCCTCGTTCTGGAAGTCGAAAGCAACGAAGTACTTCACATATTTGGTACCACCGGAGAAGTTGATGTTTGTATTATATGACAGACAGTACTCCTTAAACATCTCGTCCTGCCAGTCAACATTAGGATAACGCTCTGCCTGGCTGTAGTCGCCAAGATAGTTGCCGGCAGCATTATACTGTGGTTTCACGGTATGATCCTGATTGCGGAAATTGTTGATGAAGGTCTGCGGACGATAATATGCCCACGAAGCTGCACCACCCAAGGCAAGCTCATGCTCGATTGCCTGGTTGCGCAACATATAACCGTCATAAGAGTCATACTTACGCGGCAACTTTGACACAGCCTTCAGAGTGGCATTGAAACCGACGTCGATTCTCGCCTTACCCTCTACACCACGCTTTGTGGTGATAAGGATAACACCGTTGGCACCCTCCACACCATAAACGGCGGTGGCGGATGCGTCCTTCAGCACTGATACTGTAGCTACTGAAGAAATATCAACCGACTTGATTTCACGCTTCACACCATCGACGAGGATAAGAGGCTGAGCATCCTGATTCCAGGCTGCGGCACCACGGATATAAATACGCGGGTCCTCTTCACCGGGCTGACCGGTAGAAGCGATGGTGGCGATACCGGGAAGGTTACCGGTAAGGGCTGCACTGACACTACCGATACCGGCAGCACGCTCAAGCACCTCACCTGTAGTCTGTGTAATAGCTCCGACCACCGATGCCTTTTTCTGCTGACCATAACCAACGACAACCACTTCCTGCAACTGGTTGTCCTCGGCGAGGGCCACGTTAAACTGTCGTTTCTTGCCCACCTTGAATTCCTTCGTCACCATACCGACGTAGCTTACCACGACAGTAGAGTTTTCTGAAGGCACGTTGAGCTTGAACTCTCCACTTAGGTCAGACACGGTTCCCATCGCCGTGTTGCCCTTGACGAAAACAGATGCACCAATCAGCTCTTCCCCGTTGGTATCAACTACCTTTCCGGATATGGCAATCTTCTGGGCGAACGTGCCAAGACAAATTGCCATCAGCATGAGCAGTGTGGCGACTGTTCTCTTCACTGTAGGTTTTTTTTGCTTCATTGTTATTTTAAATTTAGATTCATACGTTAGATTGCTTACGAACATTTAATTTTCGGCTGCAAAGTTACAACCATTTTATTAAATAATGTTACAGAAATGTTACACATACTTTATTGGATGTTACATTTCTTAATTATTGTTGTCTTGCCATTGCTTCTCACCTCTTTATATATATAAGGCGCGCGCGTAGGAGCGTCAATCTCCATACCTTGCAAATTATAGTATTTGCGGCAAATAACCTCGATTCCATCGGTCTTTACGTCCTCAACGGCAGTAACGTACTGTTCCTCATACCAGTCCTTGTACCATGCGAAGCAAGCCTCGCCACAAGCCTCATCCACGCCCTGGAAGGCTGGCTGCACCTTACCCGATTCAAGATACTTGTCGATGTCGAAATACAAACCGCTGCCTTGAAGGGTCATACTGATATTGCCATAGTAGTCGTGTATATATTTGAAAGCATTACCGAAACCTGAAGTTGTGGCGGTGCCCCATGTGCCATAGTTAGGCTCAACCCAATTGCCGTGCTCGTCATAATGTCCTTCTCCAGGCTTGAGGGGACTCCAGTCTATCTCTGTTACAATGACAGGGTTGGTTTTCACCACAGGCACCTGCACCTCAAACTGGCGGCGCATTGTCTCCTTGTTGGTTTTGTCATTACTTCCTGAACCTGAGTTATACCAACCGGGATAGCAGTGTACGGCATATCCGAAGTTGTCCTCGGGGTCGGTGATGGGATATTTGGCATAGTTGTTATACCAAGACTGCCATCCCGAACCCGGAACCCAAATTATTCCCTTGAATCCGTTAGCACGGATGGCATCGACTATAGGCTGGAAGTAATCACGAAGAGCCACCGAACTGTTTTTTACGCCCTTGCTGTCATACACATCTACAGGCTCATTGGCAAGTTCGATGCTAACCTTGCCTGCATTGTCATTTAGAAAGGAAGTGAAAGAAGTGACAGTTGTCCAAACAGTCTTGAGATATTCCTGATAGGCATCGCCCACCTTGATGTCGTGAGGACATACTCCAGGCGGACGGATCACTACATATAGCCCGTGTGCCAAGGCTTTCTTGATAAGCTGGGTGTAAAGCGACCTCCAATACTTCTTGAGTCTTGTCTGTGAAAACTGACTGATGTTCTGCTCTCCACCGTCGCCCACCAACGGCAGGTCGGGGTCGTTAGTCCAGCAAGGGTCGAGATGCAGGCGGAAGACTGTACAATAGGCTCCCTGCTCATGGTCGGTGAGAGCCGTGAAGAGCTTCTCAAAATAATTGAGGCATGGCTGCACATCCTCCCCATTATACTGAGGTTTCCATCCCTGCCATCTCCATCCGTTGAAATAGCGGTTGGGAGTGTCCATCACTCCATGGAGCACTACAGCTTTGCCAGTTGGGTCAACCAACTGGTTGCCGCTGACCCTGAGGTCGGGCATTTCCGTCTGGGCATTTGCCCCAAATGTTGCCAGCGCCAATGCCACTATGGCAATGACCTGACGCTTAATTGAATGGTAATTCATAAACGCGTAAATAATATATTAGGTTTTTCAGCTGCAAAATTACACATTTCCGATGAAATGGGGCTAAAGAAATGTTACACGTACTTTGCCAAATGTTACAAAGAACAAAAAAAGCCACGCCAAGTGAGAGGTGATGCCCTCTTTAGCTTTGCATAAAACCCCTTATTTTATCAAATGGACACGGCTATAAGAACGGAAACTATGGTTTTAGGGGTGTTTCGAAGCGGGATTTCGGCTATAAATCTTCAAGAAATGGCATTTTTACAGTTAAAATTCCTTTCTTCTATCACTTCTATCACACCTTCTATCACCCTTTTATCACTATATAACTATCTGATAAAACAATTGTTAACTGAATTAGTGATAGAAGTGATAGAAGAAAACGAAAATTTGTAGAATGTGCGCGTGCGTACGCGCGCGAGTAAGACTGTTGGGGTAATGTATAGTCGAAAGGCATTGTAAATGTATCTTCACAGGCATTATAATTATATAAGAAATATGGTTGTAATTATGCCACAATACGTGTGTGTTTTCTATTCCGCAGTGCGGAATATACGTTCTCCACTGCGGAACGTCTGTTCCCCACTGCGGAATAGACGTTCCGCAATGGAGAACACAAAACGGACACGGGTTCACAATAAATCATAAACGCCTATACATAACAATCCAAACAGCCTGGATGAGCAAATAACAATACCCTGTCATCAACACATGACAATAGTTATCATCAACCCATGACAATTCATGCCATGGCGAACAGGTCATCACCTGTCACCTGGCGTGGAATCTTTCGGCTATACATATTATTATATAGTCCGTAGGGAGTGATGTATGTGGGAATTATGGTCTTACGGGTTTTCGTCACTTTTGAAAATATACGCATTCTTCTGGCGACATGAGAGTCATACTCCTTGTCAATCTCATACTCATGGGTTGAATATTTCATTTCACATACGGTGATTGCCCTGTCGGAGCGGTCGATTAGCAGGTCAATCTGCACACCGCGTTTTATGTCTTCGTCAGCCTCATCATTGGCAATGGTTGCAGCCGAGGGACGATATGCCCATGAACATGGGATATTGATACATCCGTCGATTCCCAACGCTTTGACAATCTGATTGATATGATGCAAACATACTATCTCAAAAGCATATCCGGCCCAACTTTGACATTTCGGTGTTGATTGCATCTTTATCCAATGTTTGTTTAGATATGTCGTCTTGGGATGCATAAACCTAAAGTAAAACAAGGTGAAAGGGTCTATCAATTGATACACCCTGTCCTTTTGTGTCTTGCCAAAGGGAGTGAAACTACGTATGAATTCACATTGTTCAAGTTCATTGAGCAAACGGGAGAAATTGCCGTTGTTTGGCAGTTTTGTGGCTTCTATAAGTTCAAGGCGGGTCATGCCCATACCTTTTTCCTTAAGGGCAGTTACAATAGCTACATGATTGTCTGACTTTTTGAATAATGAACGGAACAGTTTATCAAATTCATCTGTCATTTCTCCTCCTGCAGTAAAACACAGTCTTTGTATGTTCTGTGCCACACTAAGGCTGTTGCTGAACAATGACAGATAGTATGCCACTCCCCCCATAGCCATATAACAGTCAATTATTTCCCCACGCTCATATAAGAAACCGCGTGATTTGAAATATTTTTCCACCTCGTAAAGAGAGAATGGTGATAATAGTATCTTGTGAGTGACACGATTGTGCAGACCTCCGCGCGAATTAATCACTTTGTCCAGCATCCAAGTCGTGGCACTACCGCAAGTAATAAGTTTTATGTCGCGACGATATGAGGCCCAATCATTCCAGAAATGCTCCAAAGCACTGATAAAGTCGGAACCGCGTGTGTCAAACCATGGCAACTCGTCAAAGAACAATATCTTGACATCCTTGTCCTGGTCTTTTTCTATCTCTTTTTCCAAGAGATGAAATGCTTCAATCCAGTTGGCAGCATGGTGATTTGCACCAAACTGAATGTTCATGGAATGGCAAAAGTTTTGCATCTGGCCTTGGGTATTCACATTATCCATACCTGTTACTCTGAAAAGCAACTGGCTCTCAAACAATTCTTTTACAAGATATGTCTTGCCAACACGCCTTCGCCCATAGATGGCAATGAACTCCGACCTGCCGCTTTCCATGTACGTCTCCAAATCAGCTATCTGAGTCTCTCTACCGATAATGTTTTCTTTCATAATGTGAATGTTTAAATAGTGAAATCTGTCGCAAAGTTACAAAAAAAATGCGATTGCGACAACTTTTAGGCAAGAAAACTGTCGCGATTAACACTTTTAACACAGATTACGACATCTTTCGGGTATATAATCCACATAAACCCCCATCCGTATGTTCCCACTCGACGTTACACTTCACTCATCTTAATCATGTCCCAGCCGCAGAACTGGATAATAATCTTATGCAGCTGTGTGCCCTGACGCAAGGCTTCCACTCTCGGGGCTACTGCATAGCCGTTGATTTGCTCGACAGCCTTATCCCATTGCTCCTGGGCTTTCTTCTCTGTATAATCTGCCTTTGAGATATATTTCAGCTCAAGTATATAGCTATGGTTCGACTTGTAATGCGTCATATTGGGAAGAAGGAAGAAGTCGCAATACCCGTGTTTCAGCTCCAGTTCGGGAGCTGTTATATAATAGTTGCACAGACTAAGATATGCCATAAAGAAACCCTGGATGTTGCGCTCGCCCTCGATAGAATCGTGCACTGAGGACAGCTGCTTGTAGCAGTCGCACATGTATTGCAGGGCATAATGCCAATTGCCGTCAAATGCCATACTGTCGAAACCGTCCTGAAGCTCGCTTACCTCTATGCTGCACCGCTTGTCGTATTCCTCCATAAGGAAATTGTAATACTGCATCCTCACATTGTTGTTGGGAATGGCAAGTATTGGACGCGAGCCCTTGGTGCCCTTGATAGTCAACATGCCGTAATAAAACAGAAGGCTTACGAACATACGGGGTCTTACCAACTGATAAGCTGGAAAGGAGGGAAGCACCTCCGATACTATTTCCCCCTCCTCGGCTATTTTGCGCAATATGCCCTTGCGGTCGCCGTCCAACTTGTCAAGACGTATCAG
>JALFIX010000155.1 GCA_022775105.1 Prevotella sp.
ATTCACCAACAATCCCGGTGGTTGTGGCAACCGCTTCGGGCAGTTGTAACAAAGGGGAACTATTGGCAAAAGGCTTTGCCGGATGCCTGTTCAAACCGTTCTCCATATCGGAACTGATGGAGGTTTCCGACAGGTGTGCCATAAAAGCGACACCGGACGGGAAACCGGACTTTTCCGCCTTATTGTCCTATGGCAATGAAGCCGTCATGCTGGAAAAGTTGATAACTGAAACAGAAAAGGAAATGCAGGCGGTACGGGATGCAGCAAAAGAAAAAGACCTGCAAAAGCTGGATTCCCTGATCCACCACCTGCGCAGTTCGTGGGAGGTGCTCCGTGCCGACCAACCGCTGAATGTACTTTACGGATTGCTTCGTGGCGATGCTCTCCCGGATGGTGAAGCGTTAAGCCATGCCGTGACTGCCGTGCTGGATAAGGGAGTGGAAATAATACGGTTGGCAGAAGAGGAAAGGAGAAAATACGAAGATGAATAAGACAAAAATAATTGTGGTGGAAGACAACATCGTGTATTGCGAATATGTCTGCAATATGCTGTCACGGGAGGGCTACCGCAATATGAAGGCTTACCACCTCTCAACCGCGAAGAAACATCTGCAACAGGCAACAGATAATGATATCGTGGTTGCCGACCTGCGTCTGCCTGACGGCAGTGGCATAGACCTTTTGTGCTGGATGCGAAAGGAGGGAAAGATGCAGCCCTTCATCATTATGACCGACTACGCCGAAGTTAATACCGCCGTGGAAAGCATGAAACTCGGCTCGATAGACTATATTCCCAAACAGCTTGTGGAGGATAAACTTGTCCCCCTGATCCGTTCCATACTGAAAGAACGTCAGGCAGGACAACGCCGTATGCCTATATTCGCCCGTGAAGGTTCCGCCTTTCAGAAAATCATGCACCGCATAAGGCTGGTAGCCGCCACCGATATGAGCGTGATGATATTTGGTGAGAACGGCACGGGCAAGGAGCATATTGCCCACCTGTTGCATGACAAGAGCAAACGTGCAGGCAAGCCATTTGTGGCGGTGGACTGCGGTTCACTCTCCAAAGAGCTTGCACCGTCGGCTTTCTTCGGACACGTCAAAGGTGCATTTACAGGTGCGGACAATGCCAAGAAAGGATATTTCCATGAGGCGGAAGGCGGCACGTTGTTTCTGGACGAGGTAGGAAACCTCGCGTTGGAAACCCAACAGATGTTGCTCCGTGCCATACAGGAGAGGCGGTATCGCCCGGTCGGAGACAAGGCAGACCGGAATTTCAATGTCCGCATCATCGCTGCTACCAATGAAGATTTGGAGGTATCGGTGAATGAAAAGCGTTTTCGGCAGGATCTTCTGTACCGCCTGCACGACTTCGGGATAACCGTTCCTCCGTTGCGTGACTGTCAAGAAGACATTATGCCGCTGGCAGAGTTCTTCCGTGATATGGCAAACAGAGAGCTGGAGTGTAGCGTGAGCGGGTTCAGTTCCGAAGCACGTAAAGCGTTGCTGACACACGCATGGCCGGGCAACGTGCGGGAACTTCGGCAGAAAGTTATGGGTGCTGTATTGCAGGCGCAGGAAGGTGTTGTCATGAAAGAGCATCTGGAACTTGCCGTGACGAAACCGACCTCTACTGTCAGCTTCGCCTTGCGCAATGACGCGGAGGATAAGGAGCGGATATTGCGTGCGTTGAAACAGGCAAACGGCAACCGGAGTGTCGCCGCAGAACTGCTCGGCATAGGCAGGACAACACTATACAGCAAACTTGAAGAGTATGGACTTAAATATAAATTCAAGCAATCATAGCCCGTAATTCACTGAATTTGGCTATCTTTGCATAACATTTGAGAAAAACGGCGATTGGCAGGAGCTTTTCGCCGCCAACATATAGGATAAGACCGCAAGGCGTTTCAAGCGAAAATCTGGTAAATTGGAACTACGGAGACGATTGCGTGATGCTTATGCTATGCTTACGCATAGCGTGCATTCACGTACTCTCCGTAAAGGCTTTACCAGAGCCATCGCTTGAAGGTAGTGTGAATTGCACGCTACTTTTTTACCCTTGCCTAACGAAAGGAAACGATTATGGGTAAAGTTCAGATTCTCGCCGTACTGACGATGGACGGATGTCTTTCTTCAGAGTTATATGATAAAGCACATCAGGATTTGTGCCTTGACCGTTGCGGTCTTGATGAAATCAGGAAGAAAGCCTTTTACCGTGTGACACCGGACTATTCCATTTCAATGCTGCACGAATGGAGAAAAGACTGCACAAACATCCGTTACCTCGCGGAAGCCACACCGGACACGGCAGACTATATAAACGGACTGCTGCGGATGCACGCTGTGGATGAAATCATACTATACACCGTTCCTTTCATATCCGGAAGCGGACGACATTTTTTTAAGTCGGCTCTGCCAGAGCAACACTGGACGCTTTCCTCTTTGAAAAGCTATCCCAACGGTGTATGTCGCATTATCTATATCCTTGATAAAAAAGCAAGATAGCCAAAATGTGCGGCAAGCATACATTTCTATTTTCAGGAATAGAATAAATGTTCCGATTACAAACAATTTAAGTCGGAGATAATTTGTCCTTGTGAAAAAATACTGAATTTTATACCTCTGAAATCCAGCACTTTGTAAAATTGAGTGTTGGATTTTTTATTTTCTGCCGCGTTTTTTGCCAATTATATTCATGTGCGCACGCAGAAAACAAAGTGTAATTTTCAAAATTGACAGAACCATGAATTATTTCTTGCTGGCGGAAACCGACTTTTTCCGCCTGATAAACGAAGCCGGCGACTGCAATATGGAAACGGCATACACGGCTTTCGCCACCCAAGTGATCGAACTGTGCAACGGCGGCATGGACATGAACCTTACCGTCATCGCGCTTGCCTACATCGAAATCGAGTTGCAGCACCATCCCGTACGTAATCTGTCAGAAGAAAAAAGAGAGATTGCCGCCTACGTCAGCAAGGCTCTGTCTTTCGTAAGAAAGATGCAGAAATTCCTTGCCACGCCCCAAGTGCCACCACTAATATCCGCCAACAACGCAACAGAAACCACCGCCAGCCTTCTTCAATGGACGGGCAATGCCATCGACCTCGTGGAACTTATCTACGGCATAGACGTGATGGGCTGCATCAACAACGGCAATATGCCGCTCAAACAGCTCGCCCCACTTCTCTATAAGATATTCGGGGTTGATTCTAAAGACTGCTACCGCTTCTACACTGATATCAAACGCCGGAAGAACGAAAGCCGCACCTATTTCATTGACAGGATGCAGGAAAAACTGAACGAGAGAATGTTGCGTGATGAGGAGTTGGAGCGGATGAGAAAATAAAAAAATATCCATTACATATGAGAAGACAGGAATACTCGTATCCTGTCTTTTTATTTTCATTTAATTATATATTAATTAGCACAATATATGTGAGTTTTTCATTCCTATAAGGACAAATTTCAGAAACGTATGTCTGGTAAATTATTGAGTCATCATAGTATGAACATATATCATTACTAAAAACAATGAAACAACTTCCATAAGATTGTGGTTGTAAAAATCGCCATTTAATAGCCCGTTTTTTTTGTAAAATTCGCCAATTAAAAAAAATATGATTATCTTTGCATTATATTTTATAAGGTATGGAAACAGTAAATAGAATACTTCAAGAGAAGATTACAGCACGAATCGCGCCCAATAAAGCAGTACTGATTTTTGGTGCTCGCCGTGTTGGTAAAACGGTAATGATGCGTAAAATTGTGGACAACTATTCAGGTAGGACGATGATGCTCAACGGCGAAGACTACGACACATTAGCACTATTGGAGAATCGCTCAATAGCCAATTATCGGCATTTATTGGATGGTATCGATTTGCTGGCTATTGATGAGGCACAGAACATACCACAAATCGGTAGTATTCTGAAGTTGATAGTTGATGAAATACCGGGAATAAGTGTCTTGGCAAGTGGTTCTTCGTCATTCGATTTACTGAATAAGACTGGTGAACCTTTGGTTGGTCGCAGTACGCAATTTTTACTTACCCCTTTTTCGCAACGGGAAATAGCGCAAATAGAAACCACATTTGAAACTCGTCAGAATCTCGAAGCCCGTTTAATTTACGGTTCATATCCTGAAGTAGTAATGATGGAGAACTATGAAC
>JALFIX010000161.1 GCA_022775105.1 Prevotella sp.
CCGTGCAGTCCTCTTCGGTTGTGTTTGCCGATATATAAAACTGCTCACTTTGGTAGATACGCCCTTCTGGTGCAAGTCCTCGCAACGTTCCACCTACTAACGACGAGGGACTCAACCTCGAAGCCAGCAAGCGGTCAGATAAGGATGCGAGGAGACATTCTTCTACGCAAGGTACAAAGGAAAGAAGTTTTCTACTATACATATACGTTTGTATTTATAGTAAACACCAATGAAAAGGAAACTCGCCTTTTAGCTCGCTCAATAATTAGTTGAGGAGAAAGGGTAGGTATACCCTTATGTGAAGTTAAGAATCCGCCATTTTGCTTACGGTTTGAAACCTATTCCAAGTATGCAATCAGTACTTTTCGAGAATTGCGGTCTGCTCCCATTCGAAGCCGTTCCCGTTTTCCGTAAAAGTGACCTTCCGCTTGAAGCCGCCGTCAACTACAAGGTACGTCCCGTCAAAGGAATACGTGCCCTGTTTAGATATTTCGCCCATCTCGTAGCGTTTCGAGTTGGCGTACACGATATGGGTTCCGTCAGACTTAAAGGCGTGAACATGTCCCATACCCTGCCATCCTCTAAAGCTGTGGGTATCGTCGTGCCAATAGTACGTTTCTTTCCACACTCCCACAATCCTTCCGGACTGCTCCTCGCCGTCATCGTCACTGCCGCATGAGGCGAACACCATAGGCAATAATGCCATCATCATCAAAAAAATTAATTTCTTCATAACGCTATTTTTTTTGGTTTAACAATCAGTATCTGAACATTATCAGCTTGCGGTATATGCGAATCACATCGTCGCCGGCAATGTCGAACCTGTTCTTCATGCCGTCCTTTGACGTTGACGCCGCATACCCTTCGTCGGTCTTCCACAGATACCTCACGAGCATGCCGTTGAGCCTCGTGTCGATGACGTACAGCTTGCCGGGCACTATACACTCCTTGCCCTCAGGATACGCCTTTATGCCGAGGCAATCACCCTTGCAGTAGTCCTCTATGTCGCTGTCGGGGACGTAGTGCCAAGCGTCTATGTCGAGCGTCCCGGAGTAGAGCTTCTCGACGTTTCCTCCCGTCATTTGTTTGGTGATGTGTCCTACAATGTCGAAGTCGGGCATGGAAGCCATCGACTGCGGCACTACGGGAGCCCATTTCCTTTCCTCTGACGGCGAATCCCCATACTTGTTGGGCATCTGCACGTTAAGGTCGCGAAAGTCGCCCACAATCGAATTAGTGGCGTCCCCGTTGACTATGTTCTTGCCCGATATGGACATATCCTGCCTGGCGAGGGGATTTCCCTTGCCCTCGCTTAGCCATTCGAAGTCGAGCTTCGCGTATGCGGCGCACAGCTTAAGCAGCATAGCGTCGGTCACGGGTTTGTTCTTGTCCTTGAGCACCGAGCTGAAGTGGGACCTGTTGACCCCGGTCTTCTCGGCTATCTCGCTTATCGAACCAGCCATGTGTTTGTAGAGCAACCAGTCCACCGCCTGGTTCAGTCTTTTTCTCTTTTCTTCCATAATCGCCATATTTTAGTTAATAACTCTTTCAACTATCAGCCTGTTTGTTAAATAATGCATAAAAACAACATTTTGTTGGCTCAATATTTGGTTAAACCAACAATTTGTTGTATCTTTGCACTCGGTTAAACAACAAAGCCGAGGCAGGATGACGGTTGAACCGCCACCTACATAGTTTGAACGCTACAAAGATAGTGGTTTTCCGTCATTCTACCAAAGGTTTTAAGTTAAATAAATAAAATAGTAAAAAGGTATGACAGTTACTAAGAAGGACATTTTGGCAATCAAACCGGGACACTCAAAGGCGTTCGTGGTTGAGAAGCCACAGAGCATCAAGACCGCGATGGCGATGTGTACCTACATCAAGAACATGCGGCAGCTGCCTGAGAAGGTGGAGAGATACTCCTGCTCCTCGGACTACAAGAACCTTATTGTAATAATCACGGCGGTGATGAAAAAGACAGAGGGGGTTGCGGTATGAATGAGATTAAGGTGTTTAACAACTCTGCGTTCGGACAGGTCCGCACTGCGGGAACATCTGAGAATCCATTATTCTGTCTCTCTGATGTATGCAAGGCAGTAGATTTGAGCAATCCATCATCTGTTAAGACGAGACTTGACAAGGACGATGTGCAACTCATTGATTTACACGCCCTAAACGGCGGTCAGGAGATAGTCGGAAACTCTCTTGCGACATTCATAACCGAAAGCGGTTTTTACGAGGTAATACTCTTTAGCAACAGTCCGAAGGTTAAGCCATTTAGGAAGTGGGTAACAAAAGAGGTTCTTCCGTCAATCCGCAAGACAGGCCAGTATTCGGCAGACATCCCTCAGACGTTCAGCCAAGCCCTTATGCTCGCCGCGAGGCAACAGGAAGAGATAGAACGGCAGCAGAAGGCCATAGAGGCCAAGGACAGGAAAATCGCAGAGGATGCCCCGAAGGTTGTTTTCTCTGATGCGGTGGTTGGGTCAAAGTCAAGCTGTCTTATAGGAGAACTCGCCAAGATACTCACGCAGAACGGATACCAAATAGGACAGAACAGGCTGTTCGAGAAACTCCGTAACGAGGGCTACCTTGGGTCGAAGGGTGAGTACTACAACATCCCGAACCAGAAGTTCATAGAGCAGGGCTTGTTCGAACTGAAGAAAACCACCCATTCCGAGAACGGAGTGATGAAGTCCTCGGTGACACCGAAAGTCACGGGGAAGGGGCAGCAGTACTTCATTAACAAGTATCTGAAAGGTGTAACAACAATAAAGTTTGACGAGTGATATGCTAAGAAGTTTGAGATACAGGATATTCGGCCAGGCGACCGACGAGGACATCAAGGAGTTCGCTATCGGGTTCGTGATGACGGCAGGAGTGATGATGGCGATGATAATAGGTCTGAACCTCATCGGGATATTATCTGAGTGATGTTGCCATAAGATAAGTGCATAAATGATGGATTGGGCAAGAGAGGCGTGACCTCCGACAGTTTGCGACTGACTTGCCCGCAAAATTACCTAAGAGGGTTAAATTCGCGGCAAACGGGCTTGTGCGTACCCGACCTCTTGAAGGAGTTCTTTGACATGTTGGTACAGACGAACATCAAGAGGTGTCGTGAAGTCCATTGTATAAATGGGGAGTAGCGGCATTAGGTGATGATAGGGGGATACTGCGGACGAGGTGAAGGCCAATCTGACATTGGTCGCCTTATAGTGTCCGCAAGTCCTTCGCGGTAAGTGTAATGCAGCCCGGGAACGTCCCAAGCCGTTCGCCCTGAAGAGGGAAATGCAGAGGGGATAATATCTTTATATTCTTTTCAGTTCATGTTAAATTCAGACATCGGTTCGTGAGAACCGATGTTTTGGACGGGTAGTTTAATTGACAAAACCTTGTGTAGCACAAGAGTTGCAGGTTTGAGTCCTGTCCTGTCCACTTCTTGACTTATAGAGCAATAAACACTTTCTATGATTGATGATTTTAGAATGTAAATCAGCCTGCCCGTCTGTGAAGATAGGCAGTTTTTAAAAGCCGATTGGTGTAGTGGGAACACGGCAACTGGCCTTGCTGTCGGGAGTTCGATTCTCCCATCGACTACTACGTGATTTTTTAAGTAAATGAGTTATTTTGGTTTATGATTATTTCCCACCTCCAAGTCCGCGAGGATATGGGGGCTTTATGACCGCGGCGAGGTGTAGGTGGTTGCATAGCACTTTCATAAGGTGAAGGTCGCAGGTTCGATTCCTGCCGCCGCAACAAGTATAAAGTTAGTTTGTTTCATTTATCTGTTAAAGGGTTAAATTAAATGTTCACCTGTCCGCATGAGAGCGGATATTAGATTATTTGTTAGGCATTCATTTACGCTTGTAATTCAGAGGATGAATTTTCTGATTGCGACTCCGGTTCGTGAGAATAGGAGTTTTTTCGACACATATACAGGGCGCGAAAGACACTTCTCTTCCGTTCGGGTTCGACTCCCGATGTGCCGCCAACAACTTTTTTCAATCATATTCTAATCTGGTTATTATTTTCCCTCCCTGCCTGTGAAGGCGGGGAGGTTTTAGCTGACTAAATACATTATTATTATATATGGAAGATACAAAATTTTATATAGGCATTGACCCGGGCCTCAAAGGAGGCATAGCCGTATTGAATGACGGCGGCTCCGTGGTCGAGGTTGATAATATGCCCGAAACGCCGTGGGACATCCTGGGATTGCTTGGCGAGTATTCGGGGCGGAATGCAGTATGCGTGCTTGAAGACGTGGGGCACGGCATACCGGGACAGTCATCCAAGGCTACCGCAACGTTCGCACGCCACAACGGGCATCTTGAAATGGCGTTGCTCGCCCTCTCGATACCCACGGAGAAGGTGACACCGCAGAAATGGCAGAAGGTGTACCAGCTCGGCAGCAGCAAGGGAATCGACAAGAGGGTGTGGAAGAACAAGCTGAAGGCAAAGGCACAGCAGCTCTTCCCTCCGCTTGGGAAGAAGGTTACGCTATCCACGTGTGACGCTCTTCTGATTGCCGAATACGCAAGAAGGAACAAATTATAGAATGTTAGAATTGTGCATATTTCTTTCGCAGTCTTGTCCGTGAGGATAAAGACTGCTGTTTTTGTTGAAATGAGAGACGTAAAAGATATAATAAGGACGCTGCAACAGGACATCGAGGGCAGGAACGTCCTCCCCGCGATAGTGCCGCTTAGGGAGCTGCTTAAGGTTGCGGTCGATGAGATAAAGAGAGACCTGTGGGAACTCGTGAAGAAAGGCGAAGTCAAGATGCACGAGACACTCAACGGACACTCTTTCAGTGTACCACCCGAAAAGGACAAGAGTGATGATAATAAGCAAGGAGGAACTTAAGGAGATTATCGCCAGAGCAATGGCCCTCGGCATGGCGACGCAGCAGTGGATATACTCGCCGCCGAACGACAACATCAGTATGAACGCCGCCGTAAGGTACCTTGCAAGGCTCGGATACAAGAATCCCAAGAGCGTCTTGCAGAGTCTCCAACATGACGGCACGCTGCACATGCACAAGCCTCACGGCAGCTCCGGCAACGCCAAGGTTTCGGTAAGCGCGATGGAGTTACAGAGGGCTCTTCTTGGAATGAAAATGAACGAGATTATTTATTAAACGTTTAGTATATGAGTAACAACAATTCACAGGTTGCAACACAGCAACCGCAATCCTTGCAGGCTCTTATGAGCAATGCGGGAGTAATGGCAAAGCTGAACTCGGTTCTCGGAAACGAGAAGAAAGCTGCAGCATTTGCAAGTTCAGTAATCAGTGTGGCAAATGGCAATAGCCTTTTGCGTAATGCAAACCCAATGACTGTTCTCGGTTCTGCGATGGTAGCTGCCACACTTGACCTTTCGGTCGTACCCACTCTCGGTATGGCTTATATCGTACCCTACAAGGGACAGGCGAGCTTCCAGCTTGGTTGGAAGGGACTCGTTGAATTGGCCATGCGTAGCGGTCAGTACAAGAACATTATCGTAGAGGCGGTACATGAAGGCGAGCTCGTCAAGAAGAACAAGTTCACAGGTGAGTACGAGTTTGATGAGGATGCAAAGACTTCTGAAACTGTCATAGGTTATATGGCTAATTTCCAACTCACCAATGGGTTCTCCAAAACTATCTACTGGACCATCGACGAGGTTAAGGCTCACGCAACAAAGTTCAGCCAGGCTTATCGTGGCGGGCGCAACACACCATGGATTACCGATTTCGATGCAATGGCAAAGAAAACTGTATTGAAAGCTTTGCTGTCCAAGTTTGGCCCGAAGTCACTGCAGATGCAACAGGCTGTCGTATTCGACCAAGCGGCAGTGAAGCCAAAGACTGACGAGAACGGAGATATAGACTTGAACATCGACGCTTTCGATACTGAATATGTTGATAACGACGGAAACAAGTCTGCCATTGCTGAAGCTGCAGCCGCTGCCGCAGGAGTTCAAGACGCACAAGCGGAGGAGGTTAAGTCATGATAAACGACAACGAGAAACAACGTGATTTAGCGTGGTTCAGATGTAGGTTAGGCTGCGTGACGGGGAGTAAGATTGGCGACCTCATGAAATCGGGAAAGAAGAAGGAGCAGGTGTTTGGCGACACCGCTCTTTCATACATCTACCAAGTGGCGGCGGAACGTATGCTTAATCCCGTTTTCGTGGACGATGACGAGCTCTTCGCCGATTACGTGGAGCAGATGCAGATTACGTCAAAGGCGATACGTTGGGGGCAGGAACAGGAGGACAATGCTAAGGAGCTGCTCTTAAGACTCAACGACACATGGAGACTCTCTGAAGTGTCAAGCTGCAGGCACGACACAATAGCGCATTTCGCGGCTTCTCCCGACGGGATTATAGAGGATGACTGCGGAATAAGGATGGTACTTGAAATCAAGTGTCCGAACCCCAACACCTATGTCAGGTATCTCAATGAAATCAGCGACGGGGAGACACTTAAGGCGGTAAAGCCGGAGTACTACTATCAGATGCAGTCCGAAATGTCTTGCACGGGCGCGGGAAGCGGTGTATTTGTAGCTTATTGCCCATGGCTCACGAGTCCCATACACGTCGTTCATATCACACGTGACGAGGAAACAATAAAGGCTATCGAGGAAAGAGTCATCAATGCAAACGAGATAGTTGAGGAAATAATCAAGACAACAGAAAAATAATGGAAATAACAGGAAAGATTATCGTGGTAATGCCCGCAAGGGAGGGTGTTTCACAAAGCAGCGGAAATCCGTGGAAATCCCAGGAGTATGTCATCGAGACACAAGAGATGCACCCCAAGAAATGCTGCTTCGGCGTGTTCGGTGCCGAAAAGATTCAGCAGTTCAATATCCAGCTCGGGGAGATGCTCACGGTGTCGATAGACATCAACGCCAACGAGTACCAGGGCAGGTGGTACAACAAGATTAACGCATGGCAGGTGCAGAGGCTTGCGACGGGACAAGGTCAGCAACATCCCGGTTGCCAACCTTATTATCCCAATCAGCAACCGGCTGAGCAGGCACCGTACCCGCAGCAGGGGATAGCACCTCAGCAGCAGGCGCAACACCCCCCGCAGAATGCTGCCCAGCAGTCTGACCTTCCGTTCTGAAGAGCGGTTGAATTGTTTAAAGACGTAATAAATTGTGAACAAATAAAACTTGAAGATTATGAGAAGCAGAACATCAATATGGTTCGAGTGCAAGGTGCGCTACGAGAAAAGCGGAGAAGACGGAACGCCAAGAAAGGTTACTGAAACCTATGTAGTGGATGCCCTTTCGTTTAGCGAGGCTGAAAGCCGCATCATGGAAGAAATGAGCCGTTGGGTGAGCGGTAAGCTGGAAATTGCCGACTTGAAGATTGCCCAATATAAGGAAATTTTCTTTGCCGACAGCGACCTGGCCGACAAGTGGTATAAGGCAAAGCTCGCCTTCGTCACCATCGACGAGAAAACCGACAAGGAAAAGAAAACCACGGTTTACTATCTTGTCAATGCCGGCAACATCAACTCGGCCCTCAAGAACGTTGACGAGATAATGTCGGGCACTATGGTTGACTATCAGACGTGCAACCTTTCAGAGACGCAGATTATCGACGTGTTCGAGTACAAGAAAAAGACAGAAACAACAAGCGAGAGTAAATAACATGTTGAACTTAATTGCCGATAGAAAGGAGGTGTGTGATATGGCAGGATGTGGCTCAGGCTCTAAGAAGAAAAAGACAACTACTTCGTCAAGCAAAAAGAAAAAGTAGCCGGCAGGTGTCAGACTATTTGTTATCCTGGGGCTAAGAATTTTTTTTCTCAGTTTTTTTCTTTATTAAATCAGCCCCAAGCATAAGGGACGCCGTATATCCCCAGAAACGTAGCCATGCCATCACTCCCAAGGCAGCGGGAGTGAAATGCCGTCGGCAGTGCGGGCCAACAGGAATGACCGCAATGAAAGCAAGGTTCGAATCCTTGCGGCGGCACATACTTAATATCTCTATTTAGGTATTGATTTAATATTATATTTTTAATTTTTCCCTCCTCGCTTGTGAAAGTGGGGAGGTTTTATGTTGAATATTTAAAATTATAAAAATGGAGCCAATAAGGTATATGGAAAAAACAAACGATGAAATCCCGTTCGAGCACAGGATGCTCGGTATCATAAGGGGATTTGATAAGCTCGCCAAGAAACTTGCCGAATGCAGGAAAGAGCGGAATGATTACAGAAAGAAGTATCACGACCTCCTTGCGTGGAAAAATCCGACAAAGGACTACAGCAAGGAACTGGAGGGGCTTGATACCAAAATCAAGAAGCGTCAAAAGCAGCTTGAATCACTTGAAAGAAACATAGCCGACAGGAACACTGAATGCAGGAACCTCAAAGGCAGGAGGGACAACCTTAAGGCGGAGGTGACGGACTTGCAGGAACAGATTAGCACTATCAGAAGATTATTGGATATTTAAAATATATTGAGATATGGGAAAGAAAAAATACGTAAGGACAACCGCCATGCCGTTGAAGGTGTCCATCAAGTGCGAACCCGTTGCATGGGCGGGAGAGAAAATACTTAAGTACAGGGCGGCGGTTGTTGTGACTGATACCAAGAAACGGTCGAGACAGATAGGCGGAGACCCCGCTGAGAACGTGTACAAGGCGGTCGAGAACCTGCGTAAGGAACTCGCAACGTTCCTTTCAAGCGTCAACGCGGCAGTTCCCCACACGAATAGTGTTCTCGAATACATGTTCATGAACAAACTTAAGTCACTGCCCTCTGACGAGGAAATAGAGAAATACAAGGAGATATGCAGTAAAATGGAGGAAGAAGAGAATGGGCGCAAAAAGGAGACCGGCGATTCAGCCGACAAAGGAGCTTGAGCACGAGATACGCAAGGCCGTGCTGAAATATGTCGAGTCCAACAAGGCGAGACGAAGGTTCACCTGGGGCGACTTCTTTGAAGAGGTTGACGTATCCCGCACACTATGGAGCAAGATGGTTTACAAGGGACAGCAGAGCATAACGCTCGATACCGCCGTAAGGCTGCTCGACGGGATAGGAATGAAACTGCAGGTGGTGCCGAAGGAAACCATAAGGAGAACGTTTTTAAGTGACGACATAATCCCGTGACGAAAATGAGAAACGTACCGAACGACATTGTCAGTTCGCTCGTGAGACTGTTGCCTGTCATTATCGAATCTACCGACACGTCAAGCAACAAGGTTTACAATGCGGTTAGGCTGACAAGGAAAATACTGAAACGATTAACAAAGATTGATAATGAGCAACGTAAAGACAACTGACATTTCCTCCATACCAAGGGAAAAGGTGGTGACGCAGATTGCCTCGCTCAGGGAGGACGTGTCAAACCTGCGCTACACGTACGAGAAAGAATGCCAAAGACGGCAGCGCATACACGAGAGGCTTACGGACATTATGGGCAGCACCGAGGCGTTCACTTTCGACGCCCGCGACTTCGCGAGGAGCTATCCTTTTGTCACCAGGTGGGAGAAGGAGAGGGTTATTGGAGTTATAGAGGATGTCGTGAGAACGATAGGCAATGCCGAATACAACAAGAGGCGCGTGAAATGCACGAGCCTCAATGCGGAGTACCAGGCGTGCAAGAAGTTCTGCGCAAGCCTCCGGGATGCCATCAAGACTTTGGAATCCAATATCCAAATCCTTAAGGAAAGGCTTGTTGAACTTGATAAGGCTTAGTGTTATGGCAATAGACTGGAACAGGTTTTACGCAAACGGAGGCTACTCCAACGAGAACAGCGACCCGGCATCATTCGATGACGGAAGTGATGAACCCGAAATATACAACGACGACTATGATACCACCGATTGAAGTAAGGCAGGCGGCGGGAAGGTATGCCGGAAACAACACTGCCATTGCGGCGGCTTTTGTCCAAGGGTGGCTTTTCGCACATCCCGAATACAAGAACGAGGCACCTGCAGAACCGCTTTCAATGGAGGGCGTCATTAACAAGTGGCTCGAATACAAGAAGGAGAAAAGGCAATCCTATAAGCCAAGGGGGCTCGAATCCTTCAAGAAGAGACTCTATGAACTGTCGGGAGGAGACCCTGTAGCTGCCGATGCCATTGTGGAGCAGTCCATGGCAAACAACTACCAAGGCATCTTCCCGCTAAAATACAAAACAACTTATGCAAGACAATCAGACATCATTGGCAAAGTTGCAGACATCCTTGCAGACTGAGTACCAAACTGCAGTACAGAAGTTCGGAAGCGGATATGTGGACTTCTTGAAACAATACCCTACTCTACGCAAACGTGACGAACTGATTAACACAGCCTACGAAGCGGTTAGAAAAGGCGGCATGTCGCTTGTACAGATTGACAACCACTTCTCTAAGGGCGCAAGTGAATGGTGGATAAAGGTGATGCTTATAGACCTGCTTACCTTCCTTGGTGCTATGGATAGTGTTACGTCATACCAAGTAAAGGGCATCGCGGCAAGAATAAGGCAAGAATACTACCACTTGACACCTTCTGAACTGACGCACTTTTTTTACTCGTTCTCAATGGGTGATTACGGCAAACTTTATGCAGGCAGAACGGTCAATCCGCAGGATATTCTTATCGGTCTGAAAGAATATATGTATCACCTTTACGAGCAAAGGGCGCAGTATGATAGCGACCAAAGAAAAATAAAGCAGGAGCAAGATTTAGAACAGTCGAAACGAGAGGCGGTGGACTTTGAGCAGTATAAGAAACTGAAAGGACTGCCCGAAGACTACAAGAATCCTTTTGAAAAGGTTAAGGAATTTATCAAGAAGCATCAACAAGAATCCAAACGTAATTAGATTTTATATGTCAAGACGAAGAAGAAAGACTAATGGCAAGGCGAACAATAGTAACCTTGTCGGATTGGTGGCCACGATTATTAATAAAGGCTGCAAGAATGTAGGAAAGAATGTGGTAATCAGCAATGTCTTCAATCTCGATAATGATACTATTGTCGAGGTATTCCTGCTTAATGATAAGGAAATGAACAAGTTCAATTTGCAACTCGGTGATTTGCGCCTTTTCAGTCGTGAACGTAGCCAAGAGTATCTAACAGATAACGTTATTGATGTCTTTATGGGTATTGTCAACAGAGTCGTCAATGGTGATGA
>JALFIX010000199.1 GCA_022775105.1 Prevotella sp.
AAGCTTATACCGCTTTTGTAGAAAAGACTTTACACATTAATAATTTAAATTATTATAACCGATTATGATTTATTCAAAAGAAGTAGACAACATGTGCGTTGTCGCAAAGGGTCCTAACCACGGACCGGCTCCAATTCCTGAGGAAGGAAAATGGATTTATGCCAAGGAGATTAAGGATATTTCTGGCTATACTCACGGTGTGGGTTGGTGTGCTCCGCAGCAGGGTGCCTGCAAGCTGTCTCTGAACGTTAAGAACGGCGTTATCCAGGAGGCTCTCGTTGAGACTATCGGTTGCACCGGTATGACTCACTCAGCAGCTATGGCTTCTGAGATTCTCCCGGGCAAGACAATCCTCGAGGCTCTGAACACCGACCTCGTTTGCGACGCCATCAACACAGCCATGCGTGAGCTTTTCCTCCAGATCGTTTACGGTCGTTCACAGAGCGCATTCTCTGAGGACGGTCTCGTTATCGGTGCTGGTCTTGATGACCTGGGCAAGGGTCTGCGCAGCCAGACAGGTACTTTGTATGGTACCGTTGCCAAGGGTACACGCTATCTCGAGCTGACCGAGGGTTACATCACCAAGATGTTCCTCGACAAGGACAGCCAGGTTTGCGGCTACGAGTATGTTCACCTCGGCAAGATGATGGAGGCCATCAAGGCTGGTATGGACGCCAACGAGGCTGTGAAGAAGTTCACAGGTTCTTACGGACGCACCAAGGCCGAGCAGGGAGTTGTTAAGAGTATTGACCCACGTAAAGAATAATAAGGAGAAACAACTATGATAAGAGAAGTGAAATTCGAGAGCCAGGAGCGCAGAATCAAGCAGGTTATCGCCGCTCTGAACGAAAACGGTATCAAGGATATCGAAGAGGCTAATCAGATTTGCGAAGGTATTGGTGTTGATCCTTACAAGATTTGCGAGGACACTCAGGGTATCTGCTTTGAGAATGCCAAGTGGGCATACGTTTGCGGTGCCGCCATCGCCATCAAGAAGGGTGTTAAGTCAGCTGCCGAGGCTGCCGAGGCCATCGGTATCGGTCTGCAGAGCTTCTGCATCCCCGGTTCTGTTGCCGACGACCGTAAGGTTGGTATCGGTCACGGTAACCTTGCTGCCCGTCTGCTCCGCGAGGAGACACAGTGCTTCGCCTTCCTCGCCGGTCACGAGTCATTTGCTGCCGCTGAGGGTGCCATCAAGATTGCCGAGATGGCTAACAAGGTGCGCAAAAACCCGCTCCGTTGCATCCTCAACGGTCTGGGCAAGGACGCTGCCATGATTATCAGCCGTATCAACGGATTCACATACGTGCAGACCAAGTTCGACTACTACACTGGTAAGGTTGAGGTGGTTAACCGCACAGCTTACTCTGACGGTCCCCGTGCCAAGGTTAACTGCTACGGTGCCGACGACGTTCGCGAAGGTGTAGCCATCAACTGGTTGGAGGATGTTGACGTTTCCATCACCGGTAACTCAACTAACCCCACCCGCTTCCAGCACCCGGTAGCCGGTACATACAAGAAGGAGCGCGTGCTCGCCGGCAAGCCCTACTTCTCAGTGGCTTCAGGTGGTGGTACAGGCCGTACACTGCATCCCGACAACATGGCTGCAGGTCCCGCTTCTTACGGTATGACCGATACACTCGGACGTATGCACTCTGACGCCCAGTTCGCCGGTTCTTCTTCAGTGCCTGCACACGTTGAGATGATGGGCTTCCTCGGTATGGGTAACAACCCGATGGTAGGTGCTACCGTTGCCGTTGCCGTTACCGTTGACATGGCCCTCAACAAGAAGTAATCACACACTTTAGATTATTTATCATTCCAATAATGCCCTTGCATATTTTCTTCCTGTAACCCAAGAAGGACTTATGCAGGGTTTTTTTATAAACACAGAGGCACGGAGATACAGAGATTAAAAACTCTGTAACTCTGTGTTAAAAATTAATATTCTCGCTTTTCCATAAAAATTATATAATGAAACACACCTGGATTATCCTATCTTTGATATCGGCATTGTTATTCTCCGCCGCCAAAGTCGCCACAGTCAATGCTGCCAACCGTATATTCAGCGAAAACATATCCACATTGCAGACAACTGTTGGAAACGACTGGCTTTCGCCCCCCGTAGTGTCACTTCAGGACTTACAGAGCGGAAAAAAAAGAATAAACATCTCGTTCGATGAGATGTCACATGACTACTACCGCCTGATATATCGCATCCAGAGGTGCGAACCCGACTGGACACCATCGGAGGAACTGTTTGAGAGCGACTGGCTGCAGGGATTCAACAACAATCCGATTGAAGATTTCAGGAAATCCATCAACACAACATTCCTTTTCACCAATTACCAGGTCAGAATTCCCAATGACAGGTGCAGGCTTAAGATGAGCGGCAACTACAGGCTTACGGTCTTTGACGAGGATAATCCTGACGACATACTGCTGCAAGCTGACTTTATGGTTGTTGACAACTCGGCAAGGCTATATCTTAGCGCATCCACCAACACCGACATTGACGTGAACAAATGCCACCAGCAACTTGCCATGAAACTGGACTACGGCTCACTAAGGGTGAACAACCCTGACGAGCAGCTGATAACAGTGGTCAAGCAAAACAACAGGGACGACAACATGAGATGGAACGTGGAACCTAATATAGTCAACGGAAACGGGCTGGCATGGCAACACAACAAGGACCTTATCTTCGACGGAGGAAACGAATACAGGAAATATGAAATGCTCGACCTCTCACACCCCACCATGGGCATAGACCATATCGAATGGGATGGCTCAACGTTCAACGTATATCCCTTCGTGTCCGAGCCACGCCGCAACTACTCGTACGACGAAGGCGCCAACGGTGCTTTCTGCATACGCAACAGTGACTACGTTGAATGTGAATACACATGCGACTACGCCTGGATACACTACAACCTGAAAACAGGAAAGGAAGTCGAAGGGGACATCCTGGTGGACGGATGGTGGACAACGTTCAACGACAAGTCAACATATACAATGGAATATGACGAGACCGACAAGTCCTACCATCTCCAACTGCTACAGAAACAGGGACATTATTCCTACCAGTTTCTGCAACAGATGCCCGACGGGACTACCCGAATACCGGAATGTGAAGGCAACTTCCACGAAACAGAAAACACCTATCAGGCATTTACATATTTCAGACCGCAAGGCGGAAGGACATGGCAACTGGCAGCCTATAGCGAACTGACCTTTCCCGCTCCATCCGTACGCCACTGATCAGGCGTGACGCCATAACGGCGATAAAAACTTGAAATAAAGTAGTTGGCGGATGCAAACCTGTTGTGCTCGGCAATCTTCTCAACAGACAAGTTGGTAGTCCTCAACTGCTTGGATGCAGCCTCAAGCAATATGGCCTGAGTAAGCATACGAGGACTCTTAAAGATGTTGGATGTGATAATGTCATACAAGTCAGTCAACTTCACCTTACGCTCAACGGCCAACCTGCCAAGCAGGTCGTGGTCAATAGTCCCTAACTTGGAATATGGGCTAAGCTCCAACATCAGGTCAACGAATTGCTCGTCAAGATCTACAGTGATGTCATTGTCGCTCCCGATGCCGGCGGCAACTCGCGCCACCTGCCATTCCTGACGGCAAGCCTCAGCACGGGAAATAAAAGCGTCAATACGGCGAATCAACTCAAACTCGCCAACATTGCGCTTCATTCTCAAGCGGTAGTTGCTTGAGAATATCACCACATTCCATATTACAAACACCAAGAATACGAAGGCAATCAACAAAGACAATCCTGTTGTGCGCCACCATGGTTCCTTCACGTTAATCACAACCCTCACAGGAGGTGTATTCCACTGGTTAGGAAACATTGAAGCCTGAACCTCAACGACATAGTTTCCCGGCCGCAAGGCAAGCAGCGGCAGATGAAGTATTCCGTTCTTGTCAACCAATCCCCTTGAATTGTAATACGACAGCATTGTCCATTCGTCATACAGTCCAATGACGCGATACCTGTAGTAGGTCTGTATCGGTCTGAAATAGTTGAGTGCTGAAAACTTCAGCGACAACGAGTTCTGGGTACTGGACAACTCAATGGTGTTGAGACGGGATATCGCCTTGTCAGTCACAACTTCCCCGTCAATTTCCGTTCCTGCATAAACATAGGTGCCGTTCACCTGAAGACGCACAAACTTGGGGTGCAGCAACATGTTGTTGCTCTTCATGGTGGTCATCTTCAGCGGATTGAACTCCACCACATGGTCAAGTGCCTGCATCACTATTGTTCCGTCGGACAGCCTCATTGCCCTTCCATTGACAAAAGCCTCTGAAGGTATTCCGTCCATACGGTTGAAACTATTGATAAACTCAATCTTGCCACCCTTTATTACCATTCCCACAATACCATTGCTGGTGCTCAACCATATGTTATGCTGCGAATCCTCTATGATTGAATGTACTACATTGTTGATCATTCCCTCTTCAGGCTTCACAAAAATAGAGTCCTTAACTCCCGGCTTGAAATAATATAGACCATTGAGAGCGCCAACCCATATCCAACCGCGACTGTCCTTGTAAGTGCAGTTCAGCCTATGGCCAGAGACAAGCATCTTGTTGTCGCACACTTTGTCCATCATTTCCGCATATTTCCCAGCCTTCGGATTGTCCCAAGTCAAGGCATTAAATGGGGAATTGTTGCACTGGGAATAAAGCAGTCCGCGCTTCTCTGTACCAATCCACATGCCGCCCAGACGGTCAAACTCTATGCAATTCATGTCAGTCAGCAACTCCCTGCCGTCAGAGAGTGTAATTGTCTCGAAGTGTTCTGTCTCGCCATTCCTTACGTTATATGTCCAGTAGCCATAAGCGGAGGAAACATAAAGGATGTCATCCCGCAATGTCATATTGCACAGATAATAGTCAAGGTCAAGAATCTGATTCCATTCGCGTTTCACTATGTCAAACCATAAAAGCACTGCCTTGTTGTTGCCGTTTCTTATCTGGAAAAATCCGTCGCGATACTTGAATACCACGCTGGAACCGGAATAATCAGCTGACTTGTCACCGGGAAGAGCCACTGACGAGAATTCTTTCTTGCCGGATTTTATTCCATAGACATCCACCTGGCTGTCATCATAAAAAAGCAACACCTTGTTGTCTGCCACGTCCAGGTCCTGCAATATTCTGCCCTTGCGCAAGGGTATGCACACCTGCTTGTGGTCAGCATAAGCAAAGTCCCCCTGTATAAGCCACATCTTGCCGCTGGAATCGACAAACATGTCCTCCACCTGCCCTTTCATTCCCTGTTCAACGAAAATGGGCGCAATGTCCTTCACAAACTTCTCGGTCATCAGGTCAACACATGTCACCTGTTTTTTGTCCTTAAGCCAGAGGCGGTGGGAGTCGTCAAAATAGAGATGATAATGCCCCATGTATTTGGGCAGTTTATAATGGCTGTCCTGAGAACTGATGTGGGTAAAGCCCGAGCCATCGTAGAAATTGATATGACCTATGGTAGAAATTACCATTCTGCCAGAGAAAGTACACTGTATTGTCTGCGCACTATTGTCAGCAAGACCGTCGGCAGCATTGATGACACGGAACCGTCTGTCCCGCGTCAATCCCCATGCCTCTGCCCCAACCGACAGAAAGACGAAGAGAACAGTAATGAGTCTTTGCAAACAAGTCAGTTTCTTCATATAAGTAGCGATATGGTCTCTTTATAGTTGTTTTTCGTGCAAAGGTAACCATTTTATTTCAAACTACAAAGGAAAAATCGAATTATTTTTGTAATAATTGAAATAACTGACAATAATCACAGCCTAATGCCAATTATACGGCACAAAAAAACCTCCGACACTAATATGTCGGAGGCCTTAGTCGGGGCGACAGGATTCGAACCTGCGGCCGCCTGGTCCCAAACCAGGAGCGCTACCGGGCTGCGCTACACCCCGATTGTCATGCAGAGGATGCTCACTCGAAAATGTCGGGGCGACAGGATTCGAACCTGCGGCCGCCTGGTCCCAAACCAGGAGCGCTACCGGGCTGCGCTACACCCCGAACATTTCACGGGAAAATGCCTCACCTTGCATTTGCGGGTGCAAAGGTACGACTTTTTCCCGATATATGCAAATTTTTCTGCAATTATTTTATTATATTCTGCTCTTGGAATACTTTTTTGAGCACTTGGACACCTCTCTCTACCTGTTCCTCGGTGTGTGTCGCCATAAGCGCGAAGCGCACCAAGGTGTCCTGGGGGGCACATGCGGGAGGTATCACGGGGTTGATAAACACGCCTGCATCGAAAGCTCTCGCAGTCACGATGAAAGTCTTCTCCACGTCTCTCACATACAGCGGGATGATAGGGCTCTCGGTCTCTCCTATTTCGAAACCTTCTTCCTTGAATCTCTTGAGCGCATATTTCGTCACTCTCCACAATGCCTCTATCCTTTCAGGCTCCGAGCGAACTATGTGCAGGGCCTCAAGGGCTGCAGCCGTGGCGGCGGGAGTGTCGGACGCACTGAAAATATAAGTGCGGCATGTGTGGCGAAGGAAGTTGATGGTGTCGGCATCACCGGCGATAAATCCACCGATACTTGCCAGTGACTTTGAGAATGTACCCATAATAAGGTCAACCTCGTCGGTGAGTCCGAAATGGTCGCACACTCCCCTGCCCTCCTTGCCGAAGACGCCAAGGCCATGAGCTTCGTCAACCATAATCGAGCAGTTGTATTTCTTCTTCAGCTTGACAATCTCGGGAAGGTTGGCCAAATCGCCCTCCATCGAGAACACACCGTCAACAACAATCAGTTTGACGGCCTCGTAGGGCAACTTCTGAAGAATCTTCTCCAAATCGTCCATGTCGTTGTGCTTGTATTTGAGCTGGTGGGCAAATGACAACCTTCTGCCGTCAACGATACTTGCATGGTCGCGGTCGTCACAAATGACATAGTCGTTGCGGCCCACCACCATTGCAATGACACCTGCATTAACCGAGAAACCAGTTGAAAAACACAATGCGTCATCCTTGTGTTCAAACTCGGCCAATTCCTTCTCCAACTTGACATGCAAGTCAAGTGTTCCGTTCAGGAAACGGCTTCCGGCACAGCCAGAACCATATTGGTCAAGCGCCTTTTTTGCCGCTTCTATAACACGTTGGTCTCCCGTGAGGCCAGTATAGGCATTCGAGCCGAACATCAATACCTTGTGTCCACCCATCTCAACCTCAGTACCTTGTTTTCCGGTAATCTCGCGGAAATAGGGATACACGCCAGCCTCCATAAATTTCTGCGGCTCGCGGTAATTCTTGTATCTTTCTTGTAATTGTCCCATTTTAGTGGTCATTATTTTCTTTTCAATAATCGGGTGCAAAGTTACATAAAAAATCTCAAATACCATTATGTTTTCCAAAAAAATCTGCCATTTAGGCTTTTTTATTGCACAAAATGAATGATTTTCGGGCTTTTTTTCTTAATTTTGCATCGGTATTATCATTATGAAGAGAAAAATAGTATTCATTTTAAACCCTCATTCGGGTACGGACAACAAAACAAAAATGCCAAAACTCATCGATGACAACATCGACAAGAAGGCATTCGACTACGAGGTGGTATTCACGGAATATGCCGGGCATGCCGCCGACATTGCCTACGACTGCGCCAACAAAGGCGTGGACATTGTGGTGGCGGTTGGCGGGGACGGCACCATCAACGAGGTGGCGCGCTCCATAGTGCATACCGACACCGCCCTCGGTATCATTCCCTGCGGTTCGGGCAACGGGTTGGCAAGACACCTGTGCATACCTCTCGAACCCAAGAAAGCCATCGCCATAATCAACAAGGCATGTATCGAAAGCCTCGACTATGGGGTAATCAACGAACTCCCCTTCTTCTGCACGTGCGGCATGGGATTCGACGCCTTCATAAGCTTCAAGTTTGCCGGCGCCGGAAAGCGCGGGCCGCTCACATACATAGAAAACGTGCTGAAGGAAGGACTGAAATACCAGCCCGAGACCTACGAGGTGGAGATTGAGGACGACAAGGAACCCAAGAAATACAATGCCTTCCTTATCGCCTGTGCCAATGCCTCGCAATATGGCAACAATGCATACATCGCCCCCAAGGCCACCATGACCGACGGACTGATGGACGTGATCATCATGGAGCCATTCACAGCTTTTGACGCTCCGCAGATCAGCATTGACATTATCAACAAGACCCTTGACAAGAATTCTAAGATAAAGACCCTGAGGGCAAAGCGCATACACATCCATCGCAGCAAGCCGGGAGCCATCCACTATGATGGCGACCCCATCATGACCGGCACTGACATCGACGTTCACATTGAGGAAAGGGGAATCAGAATTATCACAAACCCCGACGACATCGAAGACAAGAGTCTGCCCAACCCCATACTCAACGCCTTCTCGGAGTTCTTTAATAATATAAATAATGTACGCGAGGACATCGAGAAACAGGGGAAGAAAATTCAGACCATCAACAAGGTGCTGCTGAGAAAACTTACAAGAATATAATACATACAGATATATGGACAACAAAAAGGAAATGTTTCCCGTGGTTGACGAGGAGGGCAACATCCTCGACGCCATCACAAGGGGAGAAGCGCATGGAGGTTCGATGAAGCTCCACCCCGTGGTGCATCTTCACGTATTCAACAGCCGTGGCGAGTTGTACCTGCAACAAAGACCGCAATGGAAAGACATCCAACCAGGCAAATGGGACACCGCCACGGGAGGACACGTAGCCCTTGGCGAGAACGTGGAGGCCGCGCTAAAGAGAGAAGTAAGGGAAGAACTCGGCATCGAGGACTTCCAGCCCGAGAGCTTAGGTCACTATGTATTCGAGAGCAAAAAGGAAAGGGAGCTTGTATATGTACACAAGACCATATTTGACGGTACCGTAAGTCCTAATCCCGACGAGCTCGACGGAGGCCGCTTTTGGGCTCTCGACGAGATACGCCAGAACATAGGCAAGGGAGTGTTCACCCCCAACTTCGAGTCAGAGTTCCAGCGTTTCTTCGGCTGAACATCTCATCATTCAT
>JALFIX010000207.1 GCA_022775105.1 Prevotella sp.
GACATCTATGAGCATGGAGAGAGCTGCTTCAACTAAATAGAAGATTGAAGATTGAAAGCTGAAAGTTGAATTGCTGCGCATTGGGTAGCGCAGCAATTCAATCTTCAACCTTCAATATAAAAAACAAATAGCAAACATCAAACATAAAAAAGAAAAATAATACTATGTGTGGAATTGTATCAATTTTCAACATTCAGGAGCAAACTCCTGAACTGAGACAGAAAGCGTTGCGTATGAGTCAGAAAATCCGTCACCGCGGACCAGACTGGAGCGGTATCTACAACGGGGGCTCGGCAATCATGTGCCACGAACGCCTGTCAATCGTCGATCCTGAATCAGGCAAACAGCCCCTGTTCAGTCCCGACAAAAAACAAATCTTAGCTGTAAACGGTGAGATATATAATCACCAGGACATTCGCAAGCAGTATGCCGACAAGTATCAGTTTCAGACCGGCAGCGACTGCGAAGTGATACTCGCACTATACCGCGACAAGGGTATCGACTTCTTGGAAGACTTAAGCGGTATCTTCGCCTTTGCTCTCTACGATGCCGAAAAGGACGAGTTCCTCATCGCACGTGACCCCATTGGCGTTATACCTTTATATATAGGATACGACGAAGACGGAAAGGTCTATGTCGCAAGCGAAATGAAAGCCCTCGAAGGTAATTGCGACCGATATGAGGTGTTCCTCCCAGGACACTACTATTCGAGCCGCGAAGGAAAGATGAAGCGCTATTATACCCGCGACTGGATGGAATATGATGCAGTCAAGGACAATGGCGCAAGTGTTCAGGATATACATGATGCACTGGAAAGCGCTGTGAAGCGCCAACTGATGAGCGACGTGCCATACGGTGTTCTTTTGTCAGGCGGTCTCGACTCATCCGTAATCAGTGCCGTTGCCGAGAAATTCTCGGAACACAGAATCGAAGACGACAGTGCTTCGAAGGCATGGTGGCCCCGACTCCACTCTTTCGCAGTGGGACTCAAAGGTGCGCCCGACCTTGCCAAGGCAAGAATGGTGGCTGACCATATCGGCACCGTTCACCATGAAATCAACTATACCATACAGGAAGGACTTGACGCCATACGCGACGTCATCTACTTCATTGAGACTTATGACGTAACGACTGTCCGCGCCTCAACTCCGATGTACCTTCTCGCCCGCGTAATCAAGTCGATGGGCATCAAGATGGTACTATCGGGTGAGGGTGCTGACGAAGTGTTCGGAGGCTATCTCTATTTCCACAAGGCTCCCGACGCAAAAGCTTTCCACGAGGAAACAGTGCGCAAGTTATCAAAACTCTATCTCTACGACTGCCTTCGCGCCAACAAGAGCCTCTCGGCATGGGGTGTCGAAGGTCGAGTGCCATTCCTCGACAAGGAGTTCCTCGACGTGGCGATGCGCACAAACCCCGAGGCGAAGATGTGTCCGGGAAAGACTATCGAGAAGAAGATTGTGCGCGAGGCATTTGCCGACATGCTGCCCGAAGCTGTGGCATGGCGACAGAAGGAGCAGTTCAGCGACGGAGTGGGATATTCATGGATTGACACTCTGAAGCAGATTACCGCCGACCAGGTGAGCGACGAGCAGATGGCACACGCCGCCGAGCGTTTCCCCATCAATCCTCCGCGCAACAAGGAGGAATACTACTATCGCTCCATCTTCGCCGAGCATTTCCCCAGCGACTCCGCCGCCCTCACCGTCCCCAGTGTCCCCAGCGTGGCATGCTCCACCGCAGAGGCCTTGGCATGGGACGCCTCATTCAAAAATATGAATGAACCCAGCGGAAGAGCTGTAGCAGGAGTACACGAAGCCTCACCCCTAACCCCTCTCCAAGAGAAGGAGCCTCACCCCTAACCCCTCTCCAAGAGAAGGAGCCTCACCCCTAACCCCTCTCCAAGAGAGAGGGGAAATAATTACCTTTCAAGGATGAAATATGGTGGTGAGACTTTCCATAAAAATTTATTATCGATTAATTATTAACATTTAATGCCAAACACCGCCCACAAAACTATTCATCTCCCCTCCCTCTTGGAGAGGGGCTGGGGGTGAGGCTGTAGAGGGGCTGGGGGTGAGGCTTTATATTATTATGAAAAAACGTTGGATAATCCTTATGACGGCAATGGTGATAATAGCCATTGCGGGCATATTTGCCCCCGAACCGTCATTCGACTGTGACTTTTCAAAGATAGATGCCGCCGACGTGGCATGGTTGATAACCGCTACCATCTTCGTGCTGATGATGACACCCGGACTTTCCTTCTTCTACGGAGGAATGGTGGGAGCCAAGAACGTCATATCGACAATGCTCCAGAGCTTCATCGCCATGGGTCTGATATCAGTGCTATGGGTAGTGTTCGGTTTCTCGCTATGCTTTGGCGATGACATCGGCGGAGTGATTGGCGACCCGACCACCTTCCTCATGTTCAATAATGTTGGAGGAGATGTATATACCACTCCCACTGGCAAGATTCTTGGGGGAGCCACTATTCCATTGGCTCTCTTTGCCCTCTTCCAGATGAAGTTTGCCATCATCACTCCCTCACTTATCACTGGTTCATTTGCCGAACGCGTGCGATTCTCGGGATATATGTTCTTCATGATATTCTTCTTCGTGGTGATATATTGTCCACTGGCTCACATGACATGGCATCCCGACGGATTGTTCCTGAAATGGGGAGTAGTCGATTTCGCCGGTGGTATCGTAGTTCACGCTTCTTCCGGTGTGGCAGCACTTGCGGGAGCCATCTTCCTCGGCAGGAGAAAAGCATCAACCCGCAAGAGCGAACCTGCTAACATTCCTTTCGTCCTTCTCGGAGCTGCCATGCTCTGGCTCGGATGGTTCGGATTCAACGCAGGTAGTTCACTTCATGCCGACGGAACTGCTGTCAAGGCATTCCTCAACACCAATACCGCCTCTGCCACGGCAATGATGACATGGATATTCTTCGACTGTCTGCGTGGACGCAAGCCCTCTGCCATGGGTGCAGCCGTAGGATGTGTGGTTGGTCTTGTTGCCATCACTCCTTCCGCAGGATATGTAACAGTAGGCGAGAGTATCTTCATATCCTTCGTCATCACCCTCATCTGCAACTGTGCAGTATATTGGCGCAGCCAGTCGCGCATCGACGATGCCCTCGACGTATTCCCCACCCACGGCACTGGCGGTATCTTCGGTACTGTGCTCACGGGAATCTTCATCCACGAGGGACTTGTTGCCGGCACTCCCGAGGGATTCATCGTTTTCCTCTATCATCTTCTTGCCGTGGCGATGGTGATTGCCTATACCTTCGTGATGAGCTACCTTGGCTATTGGCTCATCGACCTCTGCATCCCGATGCGAGTGTCAGAATACAGTGAGCGCGTAGGTCTCGACTACAGCCAGCACGACGAGCACTACGGTCTTGCCCACGTTGGCGAGCGCGAGATTGCCGAATACGAGCAGCACATCGAGCGCAAGAACAGCAAGTAACCATTTTGCGAAACACTGCATTTTTATGTATAAGCAACTGAATTGCTGAGACTTAAGCATTTTCAACACTACACTGACACTGCACTAACACTACATATAGACTGCATGCCTAATAAATGGTAGTTATGTAAATAATCACTACCAAAATACAGATGCAGTGTTAGTGCAGTGTTTATGTAGTGTCAGTGCAGTGTTTGAATCATTTAACTCATTGACAGCATATTAGTTAGGCATAAAAATGCAGTGTTTTTCTGAGAAAAGGGCGCGAGCATCATATTTGGATCATCAAATCTTAAAATACTTAAATCCGATACCTTATTTTGCCCTCTTGTGTTAAATAATGTATTCAAAAAACTATACTTTTACCCTATTTTGGGGGCAGAAAAGAGGTAAATCATCCGTTCATCCTTCGATCATCCTCCGTTGTACCTTCGTTCATCCTTCGATTAAATATAATAAAAGTTAAGAAGGATTATGCTTGGAGCAACGTTTATACATCAGATAAAGAATAATGCTGCTTGTTAAATATTATTCACTATAGTTGTTCAATTAATGAATTATTGGCTCATATATCAAGTTGCTTATGTTAATCAAATCATCCATAGGTAAATTTCATTTATTAATATTCACGCCGCAAAGTTACGAAGAAAAAATGAGACTGCCAAACATTTCTTGGGATTATTCACGAGAATAAGGGTGGCGACAGCATTGCCGTCGCCACCCTCGTTTTGATTAGTATTTAATATTGATGAAGGGGTATGTTGCTGTTAAATTCTTCCTTCAATAACTCATAATTATATAATGCACTTTGGAAATATAAGCCTGTATCAGGATTATTCAATGTCTGAAACCATTTGGAGTTATAAACCACATTCAAAGCGTCCTCCAAACTGCTTTTTGATTCAGACATCTGCATAGATACCACCTGTTCTAAATTAGAGTCAATCAAATACTGAATTTTATCGTTGTCAATCATGACAAATAACCTCCATGCTTTAAACAGACCGCAGTCAAATCATCCACGGCATCATCAAAAGACAGTGTGTGTTCTGCCTCATAACAGTCATCAAGGAATTTTATGCCTTTGTACTTATGTAAATAGTCAAATGACTCTTTTACTGTAATACCAAAATGCTCGGCAAACTTCCTTATACAGTATATGATATATGCTATTCTATAATTCATAAGCCATATTCTTTATATTCACGCCGCAAAGTTACGAAGAAAAAATGAAACCGCCAAACATTTCGGGGGATTTCCTCAGAACAAATCAGAATGACTACCTGTTCGAATTAACGAAAGAAAACTGACACATTCTTCGTCTTCTTTACTATAGATTAGAAGCCAATCAGGTTGTATATGACATTCTCTTGTTCCAGCAAACTCACCTGTTAACGGATGGTCTCTATTTGCAGATGGCAATTCTTCATCATTTGCAAGTTTTAGAATTATCTCATTAAGTTTATCTTCTGGCAAATGGCGTTTTCTTGCCAACTTCAAATCTTTCTTGTATTGTCCTGTTATTATGATTGTTCTCATTCGGAAACAGCTTTAAGATAGTCTTCAAATGTATCACATACCGTTATATTCTGCTTCTCCTTAGCATCCCGTATAGCCTTCAATGTTTTATTTCTTGTATCAGACTTGTATGTTTCAACTTTGAATACACCAAGAGAGAGCAAAAAATCTATCGTCTTTTTTGCTAACTCATTCCTTTCGTTGTATGTTAAAGAAATCGTTGTCATAAGCTATAAAATTTGTTACTGAAACCTATTCACGCCGCAAAGTTACGAAGAAAAAATGAAACTGCCAAACATTTCTTGGGATTATTAACGAAAAAGGGTGGCGACAGCATTGCCGTCGCCACCCTCGATTAATGATGAGTATTTAATCTTGATGAAGGGGAAGAGATTCTAATAATCTCATGGTTTATCCCCTAACACGTTTGATACGAATTTGAATTCATTCAAAATTCCATGTAATTGGGGATTATTGCGTTCAACAATAATTGACACTATGATTTCCTGTCCCTCCACAAATGCAGATGAAGTATCAAAACAATATTTGCCTTCCTTATCTTCTTGCTTTAACCAACGAAAGAATAAACGATTACGCGCTTCTTCACGTTTATCTTTGTTGTCGCAAATATAAAGTAAAACATCATGGTTAACGCGAAAGAATTCATTAATTATGGCTACAATCGTTGTTTGGATATTTGCATCATATGGAGTATGACGATTGTCTTTATTGAAAATACCAAATTGGTAAGCCATACATCCACCAAGTTCAAATTCCTCATTAAATGCAACACTATAATTCACACCATATATAGTAGAAAACCAAAAGTCGTCATTAGGTGTTTTTACTACTTTATATGGTGCAAATTTGTTAATTCTGTCTAATGAAAGATCGTTCATAATTCAGGCTTTTCCATAAAGTGCATATATATCCGTATCCGCATTAGCCTTAAAACGCTCTTCCATTTCTTTCTTATGCTCAAGAAGTTGTTTGCACTTCTTTATCCATTCTTCTTTTGATAAACACTTCATAGTCATAAATCAAATTTTTATATAATTACTAAATTCACGCCGCAAAGTTACGAAGAAAAAATGAAACTGCCAAACATTTCTTGGGATTATTAACTAAAATAAGGGTGGCGACAGCATTGCCGTCGCCACCCTCGATTTGATTAGTATTTAATTTTGATGAAGGGGAATCATCATTATTGTGCAGTCAATGTGCAGTATGCCTTACCTGGGCAGTTCGGATACAGAACTACATGGTATGTACCTGCTGTAACTGGGATATTATCACCTCCGAATGAGAGGTCATCCTTGTTGCCACCCCAGTTGATGTCCCATGCATTATTTGCACGGAACTTGAATGTACCATCATTGAATGTGACGTCACCTTCCCAGCATCTGCCATCCTTATTATATGTAAGAGGAGTGCTTGCATCCCATCCAAGTGGTGTAGCATCACCAATAACACCAATTGTAGTCACTTCTGTGAA
>JALFIX010000018.1 GCA_022775105.1 Prevotella sp.
AGGTGATTGAGAAATGCCTCCCCTACAGCGGCAACTCCATACGCATCGGTATCAGCGGTGTGCCCGGAGCCGGTAAATCAACGTCAATAGACGAGTTCGGCACTTACGTCCTCAACACCTACGGAGGCAAACTCGCCGTACTCGCCATCGACCCTTCGAGTGAACTCTCCAAGGGCAGTATCTTAGGTGACAAGACCCGTATGGAGAAACTGGCGCAGCATCCCAAGTCATTCATCCGCCCCAGTCCATCGGCTGGCAGTCTTGGCGGTGTGGCACGCAAGACCCGCGAGACCATCATCCTGTGCGAGGCAGCCGGATTCGACAAGATATTTGTTGAAACCGTCGGTGTAGGACAGAGCGAAACCGCCTGTCACTCGATGGTTGACTTCTTCCTGCTCATCCAGCTTGCCGGAACAGGCGATGAACTTCAAGGCATCAAGCGCGGTATCATGGAGATATCCGACGGTATCTGCATCAACAAATGCGACGGCGAGAATGTCGATAAATGCCACCTGGCAGCCACCAGTTTCCGCAATGCCCTCCACTTCTTCCCCCAGCCCGAAAGTGGTTGGACACCAAAGGTGTTGTGCTATAGTGGATTCTATGGCACTGGCATCAAGGAGATATGGGACATGGTGTATGAATATATTGATTTCGTGAAACAAAATGGATATTTCCAGTATCGCCGCAATGAGCAGAGCAAGTATTGGATGTATGAGAGCATCAACGAGCATCTCCGCTCCAATTTCTATCGCAACGACACCATCCGCCAGATTCTAAAAAAAGCAGAGGCCACAGTCCTCGCCGGAGAGAAGACCAGCTTCACCGCCGCCGCCGATCTCCTGAATATCTATTTCCAAGATCTAAGAAGGTAATAAAAAATGCAAATAGAAATAGACAACGGCAGTGGTTTCTGCTTCGGAGTAACCACTGCCATCCAAAAAGCCGAAGAAGAGCTTGCCTCAGTCAAGACTCTCTACTGCCTCGGCGACATCGTTCATAACGGAATGGAATGTGAGCGCCTCAAGCGCCTCGGGCTCATTACCATCAATCATGATGAAATGAGAAATCTACATGGCGTGAAAGTGCTGCTCAGGGCTCATGGCGAACCGCCATCCACCTACGAGATGGCACGCCAGAACAACATCGAGATTATCGATGCCACATGCCCCGTTGTACTGCAACTGCAACGCCGCATCAAAAAGCAATATGACACATGCCCCGATGCGCAGATTGTCATATTCGGCAAACCGGGACATGCCGAAGTCCTTGGACTGGTGGGACAGACCGAAAGCAAGGCTATTGTGATAGCTAATGTTGAGGAAGTGAAAAGGCTCGACTTCTCGCGCGACATATACCTTTACTCTCAGACTACAAAGTCACTCGACGAGTTCCACCGCATCATTGAGTATATCCAGGAACACATATCACCCCAAGCCACATTCCAGAGCTTCGACACCATCTGCCGACAGGTGGCAAACCGTATGCCCAACATCTCGTCGTTCGCCACACGCCACGACCTCGTACTGTTCGTGTGCGGACGCAAGAGCAGCAACGGCAAGGTGCTCTTCAACGAATGTAAGAGTGTAAATCCAAACAGTCACCTCATTGAGGGACCGGAGGAAATCAAGAAAGAATGGCTTGAGGGCGTGAACACCGTCGGCATCTGCGGCGCCACCAGCACACCCAAGTGGCTGATGGAGCAATGCCGCGATGCGATTACTTCTTAAGCACCGGCTCACAAGTGACATTCACACCGAGTTTCTTGAATATCTTGCGGTCAACCTCCGAGAGCATTACGGTGCAATGCACCTGGCATCCGCGCAGCTTCGGCAACTGCTCCAAAGCCAAGCGGCAACGCTCGTCAACATTTGACAATACCGACAGTGCCACCAGCACCTCGTCGGTATGCAGGCGGGGGTTGTGACCGCCGAGATAGTTCACCTTAGTATATTGTATAGGCTCTATCATCGACTGCGGTATGAGCTTCGTGTCATGGTCAATGCCGGCAAGATACTTTGTTACATTCAACAGCAAGGCGGCACTGCATCCCAACAGAATACTCGAATGGGCTGTGATGATTGTGCCGTCTTCCAGTTCTATTGCCGACGATGTATGCCCTGTCCTCCTCAGACACTCCTTGGCTGCCACTGTAGTGCGACGGAAATCGGTGTTTATCTTCGCCTGATTGAACAATATCTGTATCTTACTGATTTCCGACTCATTGCAGGCACCACTTGCCAACTTATTGGTGGCATCGTAGTAGCGGCGCACGATTTCGTTCTTAGAGGCCTCGCAACACACTTCGTCATCGGAGATACAGAATCCCACCATATTCACTCCCATGTCCGTGGGCGACTTGTATGGGTTATTTCCGTAAATACCCTCAAAGAGAGCGTTAAGCACAGGATAAATTTCAATGTCGCGATTGTAGTTGATGGCTATCTTGTTGTATGCCTCCAGATGGAAGGGGTCGATCATGTTAACGTCATTGAGGTCGGCAGTCGCTGCCTCGTATGCGATGTTCACCGGATGTTTCAGCGGAAGGTTCCATACGGGGAAGGTCTCAAACTTGGCATATCCTGCCCTCACGCCACGCTTGTTCTCATTATACAACTGACTAAGACAAACTGCCATCTTGCCGCTTCCTGGACCGGGAGCAGTCACAATCACCAACGGGCGTTCGGTCTTCACATAATCATTCTTGCCGAATCCCTCGTCCGAGGCTATCAGCGACACATTGTGAGGATAGCCCTCAATGAGATAGTGGCAATAGGTCTTTATGCCGTCGCGCTCCAGGCGCTGGCGGAAAGCAGCTGCCGCAGGCTGACCGTTATAGTGGGTGATAACCACTGAACCCACCATAAATCCCCTGTTCTGGAATTCACTGCGCAGGCGCAGCACATCCTCGTCGTAGGTGATTCCCAAGTCAGCGCGTTGCTTGTTCTTTTCGATGTCGGCGGCACTGATAACTATCACTATCTCAATACTGTCGCTAATCTTCTGGAACATCCTCAACTTACTGTCGGGTTGGAATCCCGGCAGCACCCTGCTTGCATGATGGTCGTCAAACAACTTGCCTCCCAATTCGAGGTATAGCTTACCGTCAAACTGGGATATTCTCTCCTTGATATGCTCAGACTGGATAGTCTGATATTTCTCGTTGTCAAATCCTATTTTCATCTTAGTATTCATTTTTAAGGTGCAAAGTTACAAATTAATTCTAACACCACCAAATATTATTCGGTTTTTCTTTCTTCCCGACCATCATCACCCTTAGCGTTGACATCAACAGATATCTACATTCCACCAAGGTGAGCGTATATGATCCGATACAAGACTACCTGTATGGTCTTCAAGATAAAGGGCATGGCGGGTTCGTCATTAGGAGTAAACGGTCTCAACAAGTTCGGGCAATTCCTTGCAAACCTCGACGGAATAGTGAGGAAACGAACAAAAATAGGCACCGTTTATCTCGTGAAACCTATATAAACTAAACAAAAGACCTTGGTTCTTATGAACCAAGGTCTTCTCTTTGTGGGCGCTGAGGGATTCGAACCCCCGACCCTCTGCTTGTAAGGCAGACGCTCTGAACAAACTGAGCTAAGCGCCCTATCGCTTGGTTGCGGGTGCAAAGGTACAACAAATTTTTGAACCCACCAAATATTCAAGCGATTTTTAATGGATTTTAACCAAATTACTTGATTATCTGCTCGAGATTGCTGATATTCTTGCGGATTTCGGCATCTGAGAGCGAATAATTCTGAAGGTCACCACTGATATAGCGGTCGTATGACGGCATGTCAATCAAACCGTGTCCCGACAGACTGAAGAGGATGGTCTTCTGCTCGCCGCTCTCCTTGCAACGCTTTGCCTCGCGGATGGTTGCGGCAATGGCATGACAGCTCTCGGGAGCGGGGATGATTCCTTCTGTGCGCGAGAAGAGAATACCAGCCTCGAAGGTTTCGAGTTGGGGAATGTCAACTCCATGCATCATCTTGTCGCGGATGAGCTGACTGACTATACTGCCCGCTCCGTGATAACGCAAACCGCCGGCATGGATGTTGGCGGGCTTGAAGTCATGACCGAGGGTGTACATCGGAATAAGAGGTGTATATCCAGCCTCATCTCCGAAGTCATACTGGAACACACCGCGTGTGAGTTTCGGACAACTTGCCGGTTCAGCTGCAATGAACTCAGTTGTCTTGCCGTCGAGGATGTTATGGCGCATGAAGGGGAAGGCAAGTCCACCGAAGTTGCTGCCTCCACCAAAGCAGGCAATCACCATGTCGGGATATTCGCCAGCCATCTCCATCTGCTTCTCAGCCTCCAGTCCGATGACTGTCTGATGCAGGGTCACGTGGCTAAGCACCGAGCCTAATGTATATTTGCAATGAGGTGTGGTTGTTGCCAACTCCACAGCCTCAGAGATTGCGGTGCCGAGCGAACCGGGATGCGTTGGGTCAACAGTCAGGATGTTCTTTCCTGCACGTGTTGACATTGAGGGCGAACCGGTGACTGCCGCTCCGAAGGTGCGCATGATTGACGAGCGATATGGCTTTTGCTCCATGGTGATCTTCACCTGATATACGGCTGCGTCGAGACCGAACACCTTGGCTGCGTATGAAAGGGCAGCTCCCCACTGTCCGGCACCGGTCTCGGTGGTGACATTGGTGGTACCCTCCTGCTTGCAGTAGTAGCACTGCGGCAGGGCAGAGTTTATCTTGTGACTTCCCAACGGATTCACGCTCTCATTCTTGAAATAGATGTGGGCGGGAGTGTCGAGTGCCTCCTCAAGGGCGTATGCACGCACAAGAGGGGTGCTGCGATAGAACTTATACTTCTCTCTCACTTCCTCTGGGATATCTATCCAGGCGTGCTCCATGTCGAGTTCCTGCTTTGCACACTCGGCAGCGAACACATGACTGAGGTCTTCGGCAGTCAGGGGTTCGTGGGTTGCCGGATTAAGAGGTGGCAATGGTTTGTTGACCATGTCGGCCTGTATGTTATACCACTGCTCTGGAATCTGGTTTTCGTCCAGAATGAATTTCTTTTGTCTTGACATATATATTATTATTTAACTTAAGTTCGCATTAGCTCAACTTTTTGGAGTTCAAGGAGTTCAAGGAGTTTAAAGGAGTTAAAGACAATAGTCTTTTCGTCCATTTGGGAATTTTTCAGGGAATAAACATACGTCTTTTTTTCGCTTCGCTCAAGGAAACTTCTCCCTTAACACCCTTAACTCCTTTAACTTCCCCTACTTGCGAAAGTTGAGTTATTTAATTATCCAAAACGGCTGCAAATATACAACTTTTTCGGCTTAAAACAAAATAAATAGCAAATTATTTTGTTATGTCTATAAAATTCCGTAACTTTGTGGCGAAAATTATCAATGAATATGGATATAACCGAAAGATTTTTAAACTACACTAAGTTTGACACTCAGTCGGCTGAGGACAGTACAACCGTCCCAAGTACCGACAAACAGCTCGTTTTTGCCGAGTATCTTAAAAAGGAACTCGTGCGCGAAGGATTCGACGACGTGAAACTCGACGACAAGGGATACCTGTATGCAACCCTGAAATCCAACATGGGCAAACAGAAGGTGCCCACCATCGGATTCATCAGTCACTATGACACCAGTCCCGACTGTTCGGGTGCCAACATCCAGGCGCACATAGTAAATAACTACGACGGCAGTGACATACTGCTCTCCGAGGGGATTGTATCATCGCCGAAGAAGTTCCCTGAACTGCTCAACCACATAGGCGAGGACCTTATCGTGACTGACGGCCATACCCTCTTGGGTGCTGACGACAAGGCGGGCATTGCCGAGATTATACAGGCGATGTGCTATCTGCGCGACCACAAGGAAATCAAGCATGGTGATATTCGTGTGGGATTCAATCCCGACGAGGAGATTGGCATGGGTGCCCACCACTTCGACGTGGAGCGTTTCGGATGTGAATGGGCATATACCATGGACGGTGGTGACGTGGGCGAACTGGAATATGAGAACTTCAACGCCGCAAGTGCCAAGATTACAATCCACGGTGTGAGCGTGCATCCGGGATATGCCAAGGGCAAGATGATTAACGCCAACCGCCTTGCAGTGGAATTAGCTTCCATGTTGCCTGCCGACGAGACTCCCGAAACAACCGAAGGCTACGAAGGATTCTTCCATCTGCTCGGCATGAACACAAATACCGAGAAGGCACAGCTGACATACATCATCCGCGACCACGACCGCGACAAGTTTGAGGCCCGCAAGCGACTGATGGCGGAATGTGCAAGGAAGATGAACGAGAAATACGGTGAGGGTACTGTGGATTGCGAGATCAAGGACCAGTACTACAACATGAAGGAGATGATTGAGCCTAACATGCACGTCATCGACATCGTGCTGAAGGCTATGCAGGAATGTGGTGTACGTCCGAAGGTGCAGCCCATACGTGGCGGTACCGACGGAGCGCAACTGAGCTTCAAGGGTCTCCCCTGCCCCAACATCTTCGCCGGAGGTGTCAACTTCCACGGACCTTACGAATTCGTAAGCATCCAGTCGATGCAGAAGGCAATGAACGTAATCATCAAAATCTGCGAGATTACAGCGGAATATAACGATTAGAAAATGAAGAGTGAAGAATATTCTTCATTCTTCACTCTTCATTTAATGACTGTTTTCAAAGTCCTCTATCGTGGCTTTCAGAGCGTCTATCTCCATTTGATACATTTCCTGAATGCCCTGGACATCGGGTTCCTTCTTCCATTTCGACCTGCCGATATTCAGCGTCAGTCCCAACTCTATATTCAGCGAGTGGTCGTGCTTGGTCTTGAGTGCGGCGGCATCGGTTATGTTGCCATAATGCTCACTGCCACGGTAGTTGATGTCGAGGTTAAGGTCAAGACGCTTTGACAGGCGGAACTTGTTTACCACTCCCGCTGATACCCCTAATAAAGACGGTGAACCGAGTGACACACCTCCACCTAAGTAGGGTATGAAGTTATACACCCTCTTCTCATTGTATCCGCAAAGGATAGTGCTGAGATTAAACATCACCTGCTCCTCAACGGCCTTCGCCTTGAAAACATTGAACTTGGTTCTCACGCCAATACTCGGTGAAAACCACTTGCCAAGTGAGAATGACATTCCTACCTTGTCAAACTTCGGCATCGTGGCACCCGCCTCCATAAACCAGTTGGTCCAGAAGCCGTTGGTCACCACCGTATATTTCTTACCCGACAATTCCGATATTCCGCCGTCTATCGCCATTTCGTCCTGGGCATAGGCACCGGCAGTCATCGCTGCCATTGCCAATATAACAAATAACTTTTTCATCTTAATTCTTAATTCTTAATTTAACAGCTGCTCTATGTCCCTCTGCGGCAATATACATAGAATAGCCTTGCCGTCGGGAGTGTAGTTGACATTGGAACAGGAGAACAGGTCGTTCACCAATGTTTCCATTTCCTGATTGCCCAACACCTCACCGTATGTCACTGCCGACTTGCGCGCCATACTCAGGGCAAGGGTGCCGTGTATGTCAGCTGCCGAGGTGCTGCCTTTCTCTATTGCGTCAGCCACTATCTCGTGGAGCAACGAAACACAGTCTATTTCCTCCAGTCCTGCCGGCACACCGTTCACCGAGAAACTGTTTCCGCCAAGGTCGGAGAGGTCGAAGCCCACCTTTTTGAGGAAAGGCAACAGTTTTACCACCATCACCGATGTTGACGGGGCAAACTCCACTACTTCAGGGAAGAGCACCTTCTGCGTGCGAGATGTTTCCTGTTCCATCTGCTGCATGAAACGTTCATACCTTATGCGTATGTCGGCACGGGTCTGGTCAACAATCATCAAACCGCTTTTCACGGCGGTCATCACATACTTTCCCTTATACTGATAGTGACTGGGAGAACGCTCTTCGGGCGAGAACCCTAATTTAGACTGCACCACCTCATCGCCGGAAACTTTGGAACCGTCTTCCAGTCCAAACAAATCTCCCCGGGACTCAAACATATCACCACGAGACTCAAACAGTTCTCCCTCAGGCATCTGCTGGTAATCGTCTTTTATAGCACCGTCATGAAGTCCCTTATACAGCTCCTCCCATTTGTCAACCACCTTGTCCTTTCGCGGTGCAGTAGATTCAAACGGGTTATACGACACGTTGTATTGCGGTTGCGGTGGAGCCACGTTAGTCTCAGGGTCAAACAACGGTATGTCAGGCTGTCCTTCCGTATCGAAGTCGATGGATGGTATTTCGCAGAACTTACCAATGCTGTCGTTGACTGCGGCAGTGAGAATCTGCCATATAGCCTGCTCGTTCTCGAACTTTATCTCGGTCTTGGTGGGATGGATATTAACGTCAATATCTCCTGCAGGCACGGTGAAATATATGAAATAAGGCACCTGCGTTCCCACGGCAATCATCCGCTCGTAGGCGTTCATCACCGCCTTATGGAAATACGGGTGCTTCATATATCTTCCGTTGACAAAGAAATACTGCTGCGCCCCCTTCTTCTTAGCCGACTCCGGCTTACCCACAAATCCCTTGATGCTGCACATGGTGGTTTCCACCTCCACAGGCAACAGGTCGTGGTTAAGACGCTTGCCGAAAACATCCACTATTCGCTGGCGCAGAGTGCCGGCCCTTAGCGACATCATCTCCTGACCATTACTGTGCATGGTGAACGCAATCTCGGGATACACCAATGCTATACGCTCAAAGGCTGTCATTATGTTGTTCAGCTCTGTGGAGTTGCTTTTAAGAAACTTGCGTCTTGCAGGAACGTTGAAGAACAGGTTCTCCACCTTGAAGTTGCTGCCTACGGGACAAGCCGTAGGTTCCTGACCGGTTACCTTTGAGCCAGACAGAGTTATTACAGTGCCCAAGTCGCGGTCTGCCATACGCGTGCGCAGTTCCACCTGTGCCACGGCAGCAATCGAAGCGAGTGCCTCGCCACGGAATCCCATGGTATGCAGTGCGAACAGGTCACCTGCCTGCCTTATCTTCGACGTGGCATGACGTTCAAACGACAGTCGGGCATCAGTTTCAGACATACCCTTGCCATCGTCGATAACCTGTATCATGGTTCTTCCGGCGTCCACCACCAGGACATTAATTGTCTTGGCTCCTGCATCCACCGCATTCTCCACGAGTTCCTTGATTACCGATGCCGGGCGTTGTATCACCTCTCCCGCAGCTATCTGGTTAGCCACCGAATCCGGTAGCAACTGAATTATGTCGCTCATATTATTTAATATTATAAACACAGAGATACAGAGTCACAGAGTTTTCTCTCTCCCTCCGTGTCTCTGTGTTCCATTATTAATTATTAAGTTTTCTTTTCGGCGCCTGACGTTTCTTTTCCTCCTTGAGTTCCGTGCCCTCCTTCTTTCCGCGCCAGTTGAAGATATCATCCTTGTTGAGCGGGCGCACATAATCGAACCATGCGTATGTGGGGAGGAAATACTTGTCGGGCGGCACCTGAGTCAACGGGTAGAGCACACCCTCAGCCTTGGGCATCCATATCCTCTTCATCTTGCGGTTCTCAAGGAACATGCGCATCTCTGTCGTCTCGGTATAGTTCAAGCCTATAATCGTGCTGTCACTGTCGTCTATAGGATAATATACTATCAATACATTATCCTTGGCATGACCCTGTCTTATCTCTCCGTTTTCGAAATAGGCAAACATCTCCTTTGACGAGCACTGATTGAAGTGTGTACTGTCGTTGAGTTGCTCCACCGATAGAGCCTGTCCCAACACATGCACCTTATTTATGGTGGAGTCTTTCATGAAGATATATATCTCCTCACCCAACAACTGCTGGTTCTGATTCCACAGAATGGGGTCCTTATACATCGTCATGCACGAGTCCTGGGAGTTATACACTAACGAGTCGCACACAGCCTGTGCATCCACCCTATATGCCCTTACCTTATTATACGCATGTATCTTGCGGTAAACCGAGTCGGTATTGATATTGAAAGTGAATATCTTGAACGTGTCGGCATGCATATACAGCGTGTCTTTCTGCGAGAAGTCTATCGCCACTGCCTTCTTGGTTGCCATGGCATATCCTTTCTCGTCGTCGTAGTAGCAATAGTCACCGGTCAGCATGTTCTTGTTGATGGAGTCAGTGTAAATCACGTTGTTGAACGCCTCACTGATACCGGTCTTACTGTCATAATACACGCTGTCGCCCACCATTGTCTTGCCCTCGTCCTTCATCACCGAACGTCCGAAGAGTTCCGACTTTTCCGTCTCGGTATTATAATAACCGTCCTCGGTATATATACGGCTTGTCTTCGACGTGATATGCGACGGACCTGTCACATGCGCCAAATGGTTGTCTGTATTATAATATAAGGTGTCGGATGTCAGGAAGAACTTGTTGTTCTTCAACTGCACGTCGTAGTTGAACAGAGCCTGATGCGTGTCAGTGTGATATTCTCCCCAGTCGGATGTCAACGTACTTGTGTTATCCACCAACTTACCACCCTCGAAGAAATATCCCACGTTATACAAACGGTCATAATTGAGACTGTCGGTATAGAGTGTTGACTTACGGTGCTTCAGTATCACGTTATGCCTGGCTATTGCCATCTCGTCGTTTCCGTCATAGTAGGCATAGTCGCTGAAGAGCGACAAGGTGTCGCCCTGGTACATCTTCACATGTCCAAACGCCTCGAACGAGTTGCTTGCCTCGTAGAAGTGGGCACTGTCGCAAAACAGTTTAGCACCGTTATGAGTGAAGTGCACCTTGCCGTTGAGTATCTGGGCATCGGGGTTAACATACTGGTCATAATGCAACACGTCGGCATGCACGAGATACACCCTCTTCGGGTCTTCGCGTCTCTCCGTCCGTGCCTTCTGCCGTCCCTTAGTCTTGCCACGACGACCTGAAGACTGAGCCAACAAGCTCAACCCAAATAGACAAAGAACGGCAAACAAAGCCACCCTATATCCGTTTATCCTATGATAATTACCTTTCAAGAACTTTAATTCTTTAATTTTTTAATTTCGCCTTGCGACTCCGTCGCAAAGCGACTACCTAATCCATCCTTCGTACTCGAACTTACAGTCCTTGTAGCGGTCGTTGATTCTGACGTATGTGGCCTTAATCTTGTCACACACCCACTGGTGGAGCTTCTCCATCCTGCGCTTGTTCTCCACCACGGCTTTCATCACCTGGAAATCCTCGGTGATTGTGGCCTTATGACCTTCCACGCGGTTTTTCAGCTTGGCAATGGCACAAACAGTCTTTCCACGGGCGTTTATCATCTGGAAAGGAGCCGACACTTCACCTATTTTCAGGGTGTCTATAGCCCTTGCCACCTCGGGTGGCAAGTCTTCCATATTGAATCTCGAAGTACGCGACATTTCAATGGCTTTTGCCATCAGTCCCTTGTTGTTGCGCGTGTCCTTGTCATCTGAGATATACGACGCACCTTCCTCAAAGGTGAATTTTCCATCCAGAATATCGGTACGGATAGAGTCAAGACGGGCTATCGACTTGACGATAGAGGAGTCAGACACCTGGGGCTTCATCAGTATGTGGCGGCAATTGACCTTGTCGCCTCGCTTGTCAATGAGCTGGATGATATGGAAACCAAACTCCGACTCCACGATCTTCGACACTTTCTTAGGGTCAGTAAGGTTGAATGCCACATTTGCAAATGCGGGGTCGAGTGTGCCTCGTCCTGTGTAGCCAAGCTCTCCGCCCTGACGTGCAGAGCCGGGATCCTCGCTGTAGAGTCGTGCGAGGGTTGAGAACTGAGTCTCGCCCTTGGTGACACGGTCGGTAAACTCGCGCAACTGGTCCTTCACGCGGTTAATTTCCTCCTGCTCAATCTTCGGTGTCTGGGTGATTATCTGCACCTCCACCTCTGTTGGAACGTATGGAATGCTGTCCTCAGGGAGGTCCTTGAAGAATCGGCGCACCTCAGCCGGAGTGACGGTAATGTCCTTCACCAGTTCCTTGCGCATTTCCTCTGCCATCTTGCGGTCGCGCATGGTGTCGTGAAGTTCATTGCGCATCTGTGCGATGCTCTGCTTCTTGTATTCCTCCAACTTCTCCTTCGAACCCACCATCTGTGTCCAGTAGCTAATCTGAGCCTCCACCTCCTGCATTATTTCCGACTCGGTGACCTCTATACTGTCGATGGCAGCCTGATGCAGGAACAGTTTCTGCACGGCTATCTGCTCGGGGATGACACAGTCGGGGTCTCCGCTCCATCTTGCGCCCTCCTGCTCTGCCTGCAGTCGCGCCTCCTCGACATCCGACTTGAGTATGGCCTCGTCGCCCACCACCCAAATCACCTCGTCGATGATACTCTTCTCGGGTATCTGAACCTTTTCGGTAGTCTTATCCACGGTCTCGTCTTCCTCGGCTTTCTGGTTCTGAGCCATAGAGACGAGTCCAATCAGCGGTAGCATGGCCAGTGCGGCGATGCGGAATCTGTTTGCTTTCTTCATTTATATTAATTATGCTTGTTTACTGTCTTCAATGCTTCCTCGTCAATCTCAACGGCATAACGCCCGCGCAGCTCTGCCACCCAGCGTTTTTCCAGCTCGTCCTGCCAGTCGGTGACTACAGCAGCCTTCACCTCCTCGTATTTCTTCTTTTTATACAGTTTCTTGCGGTTCTTCTTATACCACTTCTGTAGCCCCACCGAGTCGGCAGCCGCCTTTTCCCATACCTCGCGATTGCTTATCTCAAAAAGGAGCAATCCGTCGTGGTATTCCTGGATGAGGTATTTCATAGCCTCATCCACCTTGGCTATCGAGTCAGCCTTCTGGTCCATCACGTCCTCTGCGGTGAGTTTTCCGTCGCTTGCCTGCACCATGTCAGCCACCTTCTTCTGGGCAATCATGTCGCGCAGGTTACGCTTCTCTATAAATGTAATAATGTTCGCGCGCAAGGAATCGTATGGCTCCAGTTGCTTGCGGTCGGTCATCTTCACGATATGATATCCCACGGGCGATAAGAATGGCTCGCTCACCTGCCCTACTTCAAGGGCAAATGCCACGTCCTCAAACTCCTTCAGTGTCTGTCCCACACAAATCCAGGGCAGCACACCACCCCTCTTGGCAGAACCGGGGTCTTGCGACAGTCGGGTGGCAAGGTCTGAGAAGTCCTCGCCCCGTTGTATGCAAGCATAGATGGAGTCTATGCGCACCTTGGCTGAGTCCGCTGCTCCCTGACTTGCCTTTTGGGCGAGTCGCAGCAGTATGTGGGCGGGACGTATCAGTCCCTTGTCGCCAATCATCTGCTTGCGGTCATCGTAAATCTTGCGTGCCTCGTTCTCCACGTCCTCAGAGGTCACCATCAATGGGCGCACCTGCTGGTCGCGGTATTTGGCAAACTCCTTCCTGAACGAAGTGAGGGTATCGAGCTTGGCATCCAGGGCTGCCGCCACCTTCAGCTTGTAGTTGACGAAAAGCGGCAGATACTGCTCCACGGTTGTCTTCTCGATAACGTCGTCCCCGTTGTTCTTGTTGTATGAATACTCAAACTCCGACCTCGTAACCTTCTGACCGTTTATGGTCATCACTACGGGGTCGGAAGTTTGTGCCCCCGCCATAGCGGCGAAGGCACATAATATACTAACCAGCGATTTTCTCATTCTTCATTGACTTCGTCGATAGCTGGCATCACTTCGGAATAGCTCGAGCAAGCTCGGCTCTTCGCTCAGTTCGCGCAGCCATTCTTCATTCTTCATTCTTCACTCTTCACTTATCAGTTGTTCGGACGAGAGTAGTTAGGAGCCTCGCTTGTGATTGAGATGTCGTGAGGATGGCTCTCGAGCACACCGGCATTGGTGATGCGTGTGAACTTTGCGTCATGCAGCTTCTCGATGTTGGCAGCACCGCAGTAACCCATTCCCGAACGCAGACCGCCGATGAGCTGATAGATAACCTCCTGGACTGTTCCCTTGTAGGGCACACGTCCGGCGATTCCCTCCGGCACGAGCTTCTTCACGTCCTTGGTGTCGCTCTGGAAGTAGCGGTCCTTCGAACCGTTCTTCTGCTCCATGGCTTCCAGCGAACCCATTCCGCGATAGCTCTTGAACTTACGTCCGTTGAAGATGATGGTCTCACCGGGACTCTCCTCTGTACCGGCTACCAGCGAACCAATCATCACTGAGCTTCCACCTGCGGCAAGAGCCTTGACAATGTCGCCCGAATAGCGCAGGCCACCGTCGGCAATCAATGGAACGCCTGTGCCCTGAAGAGCACTATAAACATCATATACGGCACTCAACTGGGGAACACCCACACCTGCCACAACACGGGTGGTGCAGATTGAACCCGGACCGATGCCCACCTTGACGGCATCGGCACCGTTATCCACGAGCATCTTGGCAGCCTCACCTGTAGCCACGTTACCCACAACGATATCCACATTCGGGAACGAAGCCTTAGCCTCAACGAGCTTCTCGATTACCGACTTCGAATGTCCATGGGCAGTGTCGATGATGATGGCGTCGGCACCGGCATCCACGAGAGCCTGCATACGGTCGAGAGTATCCACAGTCACTCCCACTCCGGCAGCCACTCTCAGTCGGCCCTTTGCATCCTTGCAAGCCATTGGCTTGTCCTTTGCCTTGGTGATATCCTTGTATGTGATAAGTCCCACGAGGTGGTTGTCCTTATCCACCACGGGCAGTTTCTCTATCTTATTCTCCTGCAATATCTGAGCAGCAGCAGTCAGGTCGGTCTGCTGGTGAGTGGTCACGAGGTTGTCCTTAGACATCACATCGTCCACCTTCTTGTCGAGATGACGCTCGAAGCGCAAGTCGCGGTTGGTGACGATACCCACAAGGTGATTCTCTTCGTCCACCACTGGAATACCGCCGATATGATATTCTGCCATCATGTCGAGGGCATCCTTCACAGTCGAACCCAGACGGATTGTCACAGGGTCGTAGATCATACCGTTCTCGGCACGCTTGACGATAGCCACCTGCCTGGCCTGCTCCTCAATGGTCATGTTCTTGTGGATAACACCGATACCACCCTCACGTGCAATGGCAATAGCCATCTGCGACTCGGTTACGGTATCCATCGCCGCTGTGACGAATGGCACGTTTAGCGGGATGTTACGAGAGAACATGGTTTTCAACTCTACCGTTCTTGGCAGTACCTCAGAATAAGCTGGAATTAACAGGACGTCGTCGAATGTCAGTCCGTCCATTACGATTTTATCTGCAATAAATGATGACATATTGTTGTACTTTTAATTTTATTGCGTGCAAATTTACTGCTTTTTTCTCATATATTTGGTGCAACTCCGACAAAATCTCTAATAATTAACACGATTTAACCGCCTAAGCCCCTTTTTTCAGCTTAAACGGCTTCATTACCGCGTTCAAACTGATGACTTTTTACAGTGGAAATATCCATCCAGTCTCATTACAATGGGAAGGAAAAGGAATATGGGTATCACACTGAGTGCAAGTCCGCCTATTGTCCCCACGGCAAGCGAGAACCAGAAGGGCTGTTCGTCATAACCGTCGATAAGGAATGATATCATTCCCAACACTGTCGATAATATAGTAAGCATAATGGGGACAATCTTGTGGTTGAATGAAGCCACAAAGCTGCGGGCACTCTGTTTCTTCTGCATATTATATTGACAAACGATATATATGCCTGAATTAACCGTAAGCCCGGACAACAACACCATTGCCGCGAAGCCACCCGTTCCGAAAGGCACTCCAGTGACTGAATATGTAAGGAACAAGCCAATGAACGACACCGGTATGAGCATTGTTATGGCAAGCGACTGAAGCAGGCTCTCAAGGAGAATGGCAAGTATGAAGAATATAATCACAGCCACCAACCCTATCAGCCAATATTGCGTGCCGTCATCGTCGTATGTGCCGTATGTCTTGTCCAAACAACGGAAGCCTACAGGAAACATGGCATTGTACTTGTCGGTCATACCTTTTATATAACGGCTTGTATATGTATATGAACCCAAGACGTTGAACGCCACCTGCAACACATATTCCTGATTGTCCCTTGGAATGACATTCTTTGCCTTGCGCCTGCTTATATCCATGAATACCGACGGACGCACATCACGCCCGTTGCTTCCGATATATGAATTGCCCAACTGCCAAAGGTCGAAAGTGTTGATAGAGGAGGGATGTACCTCCACATCCATCTGCCTTCCGCCCACGTCAATCTTCCCTGCCTCGCGGTCGGAGAGCATGCTCTGCATGGTAGAGTGTATGCCGAATATGCTTACACTGTCGGCGGCAAGCATTCGATGGTCATACTCCATGTGGAACTCGTCTTCCTGATTCTCATGCCCTGGCGTGACGATGGCAATATCCACCACACGCTTGTTCTCCCTCATCTCTTTAGCCATGTCCTCGGCAAAGCGGTATAGGCGTTCGTAATCATAGCCTGCAATCTCGATGTTGTTTGCCCTGTATTGCAGGTTCAGAGAATTGCTGAATCCCCGTTCGCTCACTCCCGAAGTGGCCCAGTCAGCCCCTCCTATTGTAATCACCTTTCCTATGACACGGTTCTCCAATGAATACGGGAATCCCGAGTTCCTTGCCTCGTCATTAAACTCCACAACGATGGTGGCTCCCTGCGGGCGTACCGATGTCTCATAACGTTTTATCCCGTCGAACTGCGAGAGGAAAGCCTCAACCTTCATGACCTTGTCGTTCAGTTCATGCACACTACCGCCCAACGGCATCTGAGCGCGGATATACAGTTTCATCTCCTCTTCCCTTGGCATAAACGTGTTGGTATCGAGGGAGTCAATAAACAGTTTGAGAGAACCAGCAAACAGTCCTGCAAACACCAACAGCGACGCAGGTCGAACCCATCGCTTCTGCACCATACATACATATATTAAATAAATCCGCTTAAACCATAAAGCAAAACGGGTGCGCAAGTTCCTATGTGAAAACATACTCTTGCGCTCCACTCCAAAGCGAGACACAAGAGCCGGAGTGAAAAACAATGCCACCGCCACAGCAACAAGTAGATTTATCATAACCACCATGGAGAACTCCTTGAGGTCGCGCCTTAGATAATCAGGCAACCAGAATACAATCACCAAAGCCCCCACCGTGGTGAGCATGGCGGCAAGAATCCCTGAGAAAGCCTTGCGGTCATGATAATAAGCATAATGGTCGGTCATGACAATCGCCGAGTCGATAATAATGCCCAACGATACGGTTATTCCTGCCAAGGAAAACGGATGGAGGCGTATGTCGAAGAGCGTGTATAACAATACGGCAATGAGGATATTGGCAAGCAACGACAAGCTTATCACCGCCACATACCGCCATTTGAATCCGCCGCATATCCATACAAACAGAAGCAATATGAGCAAGGTGAGTGATGAGCGCACCACGAGCGTGCGGAATTCCTTCATTTGTATCTCCGCCCTGTCGTAAGCCAATGAGGAATAAACAGGACATGACGATGCCCTCATCACATCCTTTACCTTGGAAGACACATTAACCACATTGGCATCCTTGTCGGCATAAACATTAACGTAAATGGTGTTCATACCATTGACACGATAATAACTCTCAGGCTTACGTTCACGTATATGGCACGTGGCGAGATTATTGAGATACACAATCTTTCCGTCGATAGTCTTCAGTGGCATCTGTTCAAATCGTTTCCGATCCTCTTTCGAAGACAACAGCAACGGGATTGTGATTTTGCCATTGTCGGTTGTCACCTCGCCAACAACATCCTCACGCCCCGCGAAGTTGCGTATGGCATCCACAAGGTCAGAACTGCCTATGCCGTAAACAGCCAATTGCCGCGCATCGTATTCCACTTCCATATAATGGGTGACATAGCCTGTTATGTCAACATGGTGAACACCCTCCACCCGCTCCACGTCGCGCTTCATCTCCTTCTCGGCAATTTGCCGCATCTGTTCGCCCGACATGTCGGCATTGAGCATATAGGTGAGTATCAGTTTCACTTCGTTGTCATCACCCAAGGCAGTATTGACCTCTCCGCCCGATACTGTAGGATACGACACACCTTCGGGCAACTTCCCCCTCATTTGCCTCAATATGGAGGCAATCTCAAACTTCACTGCCGACACATTAGCCTTAGGTTTCAATTCCACGGTGACGCGCCCATAACCGAAGTAGCTTACCGACGACACCTTTTCCACTCCACGCACCGAACTCACCACGGCCTCAATGCGTGATGTTACGTTTTGTTCCACCACCTTTGCCGACGCATTGTTCCAGCCGTATGATATGGTTAGTGTTTTCCCTTGTTCAGGACGTGGCTCATTGCTGATGTCCAACCGTGGCACAAGTGCCGCACCAATTACCATCAGCACACACATAATCAGGAGTATGGAGAAAGTGTGCTTCATCTTTTTCTATAAATAATAAAGTACATTAGCGGTACGAGGAAGAGGCTCACGAGTGTGCCCACTGACATACCAATGATTATTGCGAACGACAACGGATATTGCAGTGCGGAACCCATGTCGCCGCGATGCAGCAGCGGCACGATAGCCAACACCGTGGTCAGTGATGTCATGACAATAGGCTTCAGTCGCATGTGTCCTGCCACCATCACAGCCCTTAGCAACTGCCGGTTATCTTTGTTTCCGTTTGCCAGATTTTGCCTATACAAACGGTTTATAGTGTCCACCTTCAGTATAGAGTCGTTGATTATTATTCCGCAAGCCACAATGATGCCAATCATTGACATGATGTTCAGCGATTCGCCACAAACATACAATGCCAGCATCACCATCGCCACATCGATAATTACTTCCAGAAGAATAATCATCGGTTGGATGATGCTCTCAAACTGTGCTGCAAGTATGAAATAAAGCAACAGTAATGCCACAGCAAGCACCATAATAAGTTCGCCAATCATTAAGCGTGAGGAGAAATACCCGCCACGGAACGATGCCTTGACTGGTGTATTCTCCGTAATCTTTCCTACGTAGTCCATCATCTTCTCAGCTCTCCTTTCAGATATTCTGTCGATGTCTATCACGGAGAACTCCCCGTCTTCATTTGCCGAGAGGAGTTTATAGTCCTCGCTGCGCACCTCCTTTACGAGATATTCCAACGGGATGTCTATTCCCTTATCGTTGGTGATGGTGTTGCCAAGCAGTGTCGCACTGTCCATAGTATTGTTACCCACAACCACCGGGACACTCTCGCCACCGCTGTTTATCTCATATATGTTGTTTGCCCCAAGCAGTTCCTTCAAGCGCAGATACAGTTGACGGTATGTCACTCCATAGTATGCCATTTGCTCAGCGTCTGTCCTGAAACGGATATATGTCTCTGTCGATACCCTTGGAATGTCTGTCTGCGGGAATCTTTTTTGCAGCGAGTCAGTCACCATCCTTGTCTGCGCCACCTCGGGCCTTCCGCCCTCACGCTTTTGCATACGGATTTGCAAGTCGGGTTCGTCAGTAGAGAATATCATGTCGAATATGTTTGCCGCAAGTTCAGCCTCCACCTTTGCTTTGGGATAATGCCGTGACACATATCCCTTTATTCTTTCCACAGCCTTGTCGCAATCCTCCGGCGAGTCACATTTTATGTAGCACACAGCCTCACTGCCCGTGATGTTCTTTGTATGCGAAAGCATAAACTCCTGACCTCCCACCATCGTTGTGCTTGCCTTTACCCACTCCTTGACTTGGTTTAGGGTCTCATTCACTCTCCTGTTGTTTTCCTCCGCCACAATCCCCGCGTTCCAGTCTATTGTGACAAGTGCGTCGTCATGTGGTGTCTCGGGCATACGCTCTTTGGGTATTACAGGCAGTAGCAGTATCACCATTATGATGCTTCCCGCGAAAATGGCTATCATGGTTTTCGGATGGCGAAGCGTATGGCGCATTCCCTTTTCATACCATCTCACCATCATCACGTTGACTTTCGTAGTTCTCGGACGGCATTGTCGGCAAAAGTTGAAATGATATACCGGTATCACCAATGTTGCCACGGCAAGTGAGCAGAACAACGCAATGCTTATTCCCATGGCCTGGTCATAGAATAATGCCCCTGCGGTTCCGCTGAGGAATATAAGCGGAACAAATACCGAGCAGGTGGTCAATACCGAAGACAACATAGGCATTGCCACCTCCCTCACCGCTTGTCTTACGTTGTGTTCATTGCAAGAGTCTTTCTGCAAAATGTTGTCTATCACTATGATGGCGTTATCCACTATCATTCCCACACCGAGAATCAGTCCCGACAGGGAAATGATGTTAAGAGATATATCCAAAAGATAAAAGCACAGCAATGTGAGTATAAGCGACAACGGTATGGATATGGCAACAAGCAGCGGAAGCCTTCGTCCACCGATAAACACAAACAGCACCATACTTGCCATGATGATTCCGAGCACGAGGTTCCATCCCAAGTTGTTCATACTGTATGACAGGAGCTGCGTCTGGTCGCGGGTCACTGCAAAATGTAGCTCGGGATAGTCGCTTGTGAGTTGTGCCATCAGCGTATCCACGCTTTGCTGAAGGTCGCTCATCTGCGCGTCACTCTGTTTTATCACTGCCATCGTTATGGCGTTCTTACCGTCAGACTCAACGATGCCCTTGCGCACGGCAGCCGTTTCCTCCACCTTGCAGATGTCTTTCAGTTGCAACAGTCGTCCGTTGTGAGTGATGTATATGTTTTCTATGTTACGCACAGAGAGTATCTGCGAGTCGAAGTGGATGTTATATCTGTATATGCCGTCCCTCACGCTCAGTGTCTCAAGCACGATATTGTTGTCGCTGATAGCCTTCTCTATGTCGGCATTTGTTATACCAGCCACTCCCGCCCTTGCGGCATCGGGCAGTATGGAGATCTGCGCCTTGGTAAGTCCGCTGTAGTCAACCAACGCCACTTGCGGCAACTGCTCCAAACGCTTGCTAATCACGTTGCTCACCAACCGTGATGTTTGCTCAGGCTTGCCGCCAGTCACATCGACGTAAAAGGCGGGAATGTCGAGTGCGCCAATCTTCATTACCTTCGGACGTTCCATCCCTTTAGGCATGAACCCCATGGCACGGTCGATTTTCTCGTTCACCTCTATAAACAACAAACTCATGTCGCTGCCCGGACTGAATGTGAGAGTTATTATTCCCGCATCAGTGCGTGATGACGACTCTATGTCCTTCAGTCCTGCCACCTGCGACAGTTGTCGGCGCATGGGTGCCACCATGCTCTGCTCTATCTCACGGGCAGAACTGCCCTGAGCCGACATCTGCACCACTATCCGCGGCACATCAACATCAGGCATTAGCGACACCGGTATGCGCCCGAGGGCAAGCACACCGAGAGTGGCGATGGCAATGAGCGTCATCGTCACGGCAATAGGTCGGTGGATAATATTTCGTAGCATAACTGCATTCATTATTTAACTTTCACTTCCGTGTCATCCGCAAGATTGAGATTTCCCGAGGTGATGACAATGTCACCCTCACTTACCGTGGTGTTCTTCCGCTCGCATCCCGTAATGGCAAAGCTCGTGAGATTACTGTAGAGTATATCCACGTATGTCCATACCGCACGGCGGGTATCACGGTTATACACAAACACCACGTTATATCCGTCACGCTCCACAACTGCCTCCTTCGGCACCACGAACATTCCGCTTACAGAGTTCTCGATTATCACCCTTACGTTCATTCCGTCCAACAGTCTGCCGGATGTGTTTTTCACCCGAGCCTTGACCGTCACCAGTCCCTTGTCATCCACCGATGGATTTATTTCCGTCACCGCACCGGTTAACGACAATTCATTATCAACAAAGGGCGACACCTTTACAACAGTACCCATACGTACAGAAACAAGCTCAGCCTCCAGTATCTTGAACTCCACGTCAAAGAACGAGTCGTCTATCAGCGTACAGAACTTGTCGCCACGTTGGTGAGGTCTTGCCACGAGGTCGGCAATACGTCCGCTGAAAGGAGCTTTCAACGTACAGTCGTGCAGTGCCTGTTCGGCGGAACGCAGTGCAAACCGTGCCGAGTAATACCCCGATGTCACCTCCACCCTTTTCAACACGTCAGCCGGCACGTTGTCTGTATTTCCGTCATATCCCAGTCCTATGAGTTTGTCCTGCAGTTCCACCTTGGCCTTTTCGAGGTCGTGCTTGGCTTTCTCGAGTGCATCCTTTCTTTCACGGGTGTCGGCAACAGCCAATGTCGTTCCCTCAGCCACAAGTTGTCCGTTCCTCACGTTCACGCTTTGCAGTATCTCCCCCGCCTTCGGACATATAAGTTCCGCCCTACGCACAGCCCTCAGCTTTCCGTTGCACAACACCTGCTTTTGGAATGTCTGTCGGCGAAACACCATAGTATCCACCTCCACGACTGCCTCCTCCCTCTCCAGATTACCCACCTCGTCCTTCCCGTCAGCCCTATCACCTTTGGCAAACGAATAAACGACATAAGCCAAACCTGCAATAACAGCAAGTACAATAACCGAAATAATAACTTTCTTATTGAACATCTTCTTTAACTTCATTAACTTCCTTAACTTCCCTCACTCCAAAATATCACAGTTTCTCTCCCAATCGTACAGAGTCTCCTTCTGTATCAGATAGTAGTTGCTCCAGTATGACTTAAGCAGACTTATGTATTGCGACCTTGCGGCTTCCGCCTCCTGTTGTGCCGTGTTCAAGTCAGTCACGCTTACGGCACCCGTCTCAAATCTCCTTTTCGTGATGTCATATCTCTCGTCGGCAATGTCGAGTGCCCTAAGCGCATTTCGGCATTGCGACGCCTGGGCGTTATACTGCATGACACACATCCTCAGCGACTGCAGATAAGTCTCGTGCGACTGCTCCTCCCTGACCTTGGTAGCTTCGAGGTCAGCCTCAGCCATTTTCACCCTTCCCTTGCTCACTCCCCAGTCGAATATGGGCAATGACACCGTCAGGCCTATTATTTCATTGTCCTTGAGTCCGCTATACGCTCCCTTAAGAGTCTCCGCAGTCCTGTTGAATCCTATTTCACCGCTCAGCTGCATCTGCAGTCCCTTGTTAGCCTTTGCCTGTGCAAGTGACTTGCGGGCTTCCAGTACGCTTATTTGCTGTTGCATATTGTGGCTTGAATTGTCCAATGCCTTTGCCACCACGTCATTCACCGCTATTGCCTTGTCGCTTATGGTATATGGCGGCAGAAGTTCTATATCCTTGTAGTCAGCCATTCGCAGATAGGAGAACAGGCTAAACTTGCAGTTGTCGAGCGTCAGCAGGTTGTTTGCCACTTCCACGTCAGCATTCAGTACCGACAGTTCGAGTTGCAATATCTCACTTTTGGTTACAGTCCCAAGTTCATGTCGCTTCTTTGCTATTTCATACAGATACTCACGGTCTTTCTTGTTAGCCACGCTCTGCTTATACACCGACTGTGCCGACAGCACGTTGAAGAACAAGTTCACCACATGAATCCCCACATTCTCCATAGCCTCAAGGTATGCCCTCTTTGCCTGCTCATATTTCAGGGGTTCGGTCTTCTTTTGCCATTTCAGACTGTTGAATGCCCTCAGCGGTTGGGTGTAGCTCAATCTGACTGGGCGGCTGTTGTATGTGGTCTTGTCATAGCTGTATTGGTCGAGTTTATACAGGTATGACTGCACCGACAGCTTACCTCCGAGAGCCACGATATTCTGGTCGATTGACAACGATACGCTGTTGCTCATCGAGTTGTTCTCCACGTAAGATATTCGGCCATCGTCAAAGTTACGTGTCTCAACCATCGAGCGATCGAACTGTAGCAGGTTGCCATAGATATTAATCGAAGGCAGCAGCTCCGCCTTAAACGAGCGATAGCTCCAATACTGGCTCATATAGTTGAGCCGTGCCACCATAGCATCATACGATCTCTCCCGTGCCATAGCTATAGCGGATGGCAGGGATAGCGTGTTTTGTCCGAATGCACATAGAGCCACGACCCATACTATTATGATAAAAAAGCACTTATTCATTTTTTTCTTCAATTATTTGTTTTGCCTCTTTCTTCATTTCTCTTGTAGCAGGAGACTTCACCTTTTCTTGAAAATTGAGTATTCTTGTTGCCATCGCCTTCATTCCCTTCCTGTCGTTGTTGTCTTTATACAGCAGCATGAGCTTGTATAACGGATAAAGCCTGTTGGGCATTATCATGTATGCTTTCCGATACATGGCCTCCGCCTTGTCATTCTGTCCCATTTGCTTATAGTTATTGCCTTGCAGCACATAAAACATAGGATCGTTGCTGATTAGGGTGCCTTTGCGCAACATGGCATTACTGTCGTTATATCTGCCTTGGACAGACAGCATCTTGCCGAAGTCGAAAAGGAAGTTGCGATTGTCTTCCAACAATGGAAGCAATTCGTAATAGTCGTTGGCAAAAGCCTTGTCGCTTATCCCGGCTATCATCCTATAGTCATCCTCTGCCTTCTTTTTTGCCATAGAATAATTCCACGGCAACAAAGCCAAAACCACCGATACAACGCCAACCATTGCCGCACTTATCCTGACACCCTTGTCATCCGTGGCGGAATAAGCAATGATTATAACCGCAACAATCTGATATTGCAATAGTTCAAAAGGATAGGAAAACAACGAGAATATCAGCAATGACAATAGTCCGTAAGCCAATGCCCGCGACTTATTCCACAGCGAACGGAATACAAGCAGCAGGATAGCAAGGCACAACGCAAGCCCCACAACACCTTGCTCCACACCTGTCAGCAATAAATCGTTGAAGGCATATTCCAGCACGTCAATGTCTTTAGGGTCAAGCGCAAGTCCAGCGGCACTGAGTTCCGCCGTCTTTTCAGCGTATGAATGGAAAAAACAACCTATACCGCCACCTGTCAGAGGATTGTCCATAAGGCAATGTGCCGCTATGTAATTTACGGCAAGCCTTCCATGCGCCGAACCTGACTTGGCTATATACATCACGGCACAAGCCACAACTCCAGCACCCGCAAACCACCATATTCTCCGTCTTATCACATCCCAATAAATCAGCATCAAACAAAAGGCTACAGAAAAGAGGGCAGCCCTGCTCCACGTTGAAGGAAGAATAACTGCAAAACACATAGTCAACAATTCCACCGCATGTCTCGATGTTACTCCTTTGTATATCACAATACCATCACCTGTTTCCTTCAGGTAATGGCATAACATCACAAGTGCTATGGCAAGACTTGCCGAATATGGCCCTGGATTAAGGAAAGTGCCAGTCATTGGGTAGAGATAATGATTGCTGCTGCCTTCCACCAACTGCATTATCCCATATCCCAATTCATACATCGACCACATAATGATTCCCCACATCAAATACTTGCCCCTTATATGTGATGCCGTGAACACTATCCTTAGCGCGAGGTAGAGCGAAAGCATATATGTAGCCCCTGAAACAGTATGATAGCAGGGATAACCCGTGGATGTCAACGCACTTGCCACCACATAGACATACCACAGGCATAAGCAAACATCTGTCATCGACAATCTGACGACAGCTCTGTTCTTTATTATGGTCAATACTTCGTTCATTCCTCGTTTTGTTAATTATCCATCAGAGACAGAAACACTCTGTCCTTGTTCAATTCGCCATCGCCCTTGTTTAAGGAATAGCTCAACCATCTCACGACTCCCACTATGTACTCCTCAGGCACCAATCCCCAGTATCTCGAATCATTGGAGTCACATACATTATCGCCCGCCATAAAATAATAGTTGTGGCTGAATGTATGACTTGTGAATTCCTTCCCGTTGATTTTTGCAGTATTGCTGTTCCAGTCGAAATCCACTTTTTCCCCCGTTTCCCATTCGAGCAACATCCTATATACACAAGCCTCCTTAGCCGTTATGGGAATTATGTCGCCTTTTCTCGGAATATATAGCGGTCCCATATTGCGAATGGTCCACGGCAGATGTCCGTCGAACGGCATTGTGTATAATGCCTGACGCCATATCATACTGTCAGTCATTGCATGAAGGGCATTCTGCGCACTTTCCACCCCTAACACCCCCTTGTGGTTGTTGTTCCGATAATACCCTTCTTCAATGCTGATAGTGTCACCCGGGAGAGCCACGCATCTTTTCGCATATACATTATTGATTATGAAATTAATCCTCCCGTCATGATGCGGAAAGTTGAACACGACAATATCATTTCGCTTCATCCGCCTCAGTCCCCTTAGCCTCCAGCTCCTCAGTTCGCCTCCCTTTAGGTCGAAATCGAAGTCGGAATAAATCCGCGCACCAACAATCGTCTTGTCAACAATCACCCTGTCGCCAGGCAACAAAGTGGGACTCATAGATTCCGTGGGTATGACAAACTGGTCGAACAGGAAGACCCTGCAAAACAACCATAATATATATATCAGCACAATTGTTACTGAAACATATATAAGCCATTTGAATAATTTGCCTACCACAGACATTATTTCCAACCTGATTAATCTCCCTCAATATTCTTTATGGCATAGGAGTTATTACATCAAAGACGAGGTTATCTTGAGCTTCTCCCAACAGATTGTCAACATAGACTATGATGCCTCGTGGAAAGACACACCATCCATGAAAATTGGAATATCTTTTTTCTTTCAAAGGGAACTCCCCGACCACATTGAAATCCTTGTCCATAAAAGAGACGTAAAGTTTTCTTGCGTCAACTACAGAATCACGGTCTTTATGTTTCTTTACATCTATGCCATCAAGTATGAATCTAACATACAATTCTACTTGAGGGATATAAGCCACATCAAAAAAGTGAACATTATTCCAAGCATATTCCAGCATCTCAACACTGTTAATAGACCCCTTGTATGGATTGATCGTATTATCCATAAACTTAGATTCTGCCTTGTATTCTTGCTTCTCTCCTGTAGATAGTTCAATGGTTTGGATATTTGATTCGTATGGATAATTATATATTATCTTGTTGTTTGCAAATGAAACATTCGGATAGGTCATATAGCCGTACGAAGTCTTGCCGTTTCTGTTACAGGCAGCCCCATCAAGCTCAACCTCCTTTACTATCTTCCTTTGCCTAAGGCTGTAATACTCCACAAAAAATCTGCCATTAACATCTACAGGATATAACAAACAATCATTGTCATACCATCCCATAACGGCGGTTTGCATTGCATAGTTAGCATTCAAGAAAACAGGTCTGTCTTCCTTGAATTTGTATAGCAATTTTCCATGGCTGTCAATCAGATAAAAAGCTACTTGGTCATATATCCAAATAGAATCCCTACTGATAGGCATAACAGCAGTAGGCCTACCTAAAATACCATTTTCTCCATGATGCTCCAACTGTATCTTATTCAAGAACGTAGAGTCTGAAAAAATGTCCAACGCATGTGTTCTGTAGTTATATCCCATAATGGCAAGACTGTCGCAACATGGATATGAGCAACTTAAATAATAAGATTGCAAAAACTGTATAGAGTCCACTGGCTGTATATACTTGGAGGAAATCTCCAAGGAGTCTATTTTTGATGTATTTTTATCTGTAGTTCCAGACTTGTTACAAGAGAACATAACAAACACCACTAAAGCACAATGTAGATATAATAATTTTGGAGTCATATATAATGTTTTTAGAAGTTATTATGATGATATGAGGGGACATACTTTCATAAATTGATTTACGAGCATGTCCCCTTATTGGTAAGAGATTTAACAATTTGTTTTTAAGCAACAAGTAGGGAATGATGTATTTGATGAAAATACACATTCTGTGCCAGACGTATGGGCACAAGGAAATAATCGATAAATACAAGGCTTATCTCCAGCCGTTAACGCTTCAATATTCTCATTGAGCATAAGGTCTGCCGATGTTGTTGTCAATTTTAGAGTTTTGTAACTCGTGAATGCAGCCAATGCAAATAATGCAAAGACAGATAATAACATAAAATTTTTCTTTTTCATTTTGATAAAAATTTGATTAATACTATTTATAAACAATCACATTGATTAAACTGTCTATCTTTGGATTTTCAATTGGATTGCCAACAATTACGACACTGTCTTTTTCATCCAACAGAAAAGAATGATACATCCGCTCATCAGGCAAATGGGGATTGGCTTTCCTAAAAGCATAAGCTGTATCCACATATACGGGGCTATCCAAGCCATTCGACTCAATTGATAGGTACGCATCTTCTATTTGTTCTGGCTTTGGTGCTACAATAAATACATGCTTCAACATACTGCCTTGCCTGCGTGCTTTCTTAATTGATTCGTTCCAAACAAACATTTTGTCTAATGTACATGGTGAACATGCAGAAGAATCAACATACACTACCATTCGATACCGTGGTTTCACACTATCCACAACTACCGTGTCGCCATACTTATTCCTACACCGCATCTCATCCACGCACAGTTTTATGGGTTGCGATTGCAAAGAGGAAATCTTCTCTTCGATGTCATGATTGTCTGAACATCCAACTAAAATGACACCACATACAATAGCATTGAATATACAAACAATAATCTTCATTTTATATACTTTATAATTTGATATGTTATAATCTACCACCATATCTGGCGATTGTTTTCATACGTAAACACTCTCTCCTCGTGTCCCTTTGTAAGATTCCTTAAGAGATATAAGCCTTTCGAGGGAACATTATTGAATGTGACGGTATTGCTATGGGCAGTCTGCTTGCCAAATGTAGCCCATTCGCCACCACTCCAGTACATCAGTTCGTATGTATTGCCCACCTCAATGCAGTTGCCGTCGTTGCGGGGGATATACCTTATCTTGCCTACAGCTTCAGGATAGCTCAACTTCAAACCTACCCAATGACCATCGGGACTGACGCCGCTGAAGCCTGTCAAGATATCACCGTCGAACACAGTTTCCTTGGTATGCCCAGATTCACCATCTGTACCTATAACGCTACCGATGATTTTAGTGCCCTTAATTGTATAAAACTCCAACTCGTTGATATTACAACGGGATCCATTAGGGCCAATATAACGAAGATACTTGAATCGCTTGTTGTTATCTATAGCCACCTCGCACCAGTTGCCATCAGTTATTCCCTCATGCTTGAACAACTCAACGGCATCTGAGAAATCCCCACGGTTGGCTCCTTGGAATCGACCGCCTGACATGTGGAAATTGAAGTAGTCCTCCTTGCCGAAGAAAGGGTATTTCCTCAATAACGTCATCCCGCCACGATGTCTCATGTCGATATTTATATCACGTGTCTTTCCCTCCTTGTCCACAATAAACGGCACGCCGAACGGACATATCTTCCCTTTCTTGTATGTTCCGGCCATATACATTATGTTGCGCCCCATTGACTTGAACACGACCTTGCCATTGGTAATGCGTCCGTAGTGAACTGGCTTCCATGTCTGATTGTCATAAACGCATATATATGCTATCCGCTTTTCTTGCTGCTCCTCCGGAACAGCCCGTTCCACATCTGTCGTTTGGATATACTCATCGGTGACATCAATGAAGTCAGGAGCCACGAACTGGGGCGGGACTTCTTTCTCATCCTTCATGTCGGCAGCCATTTGACTGTTTATCCGAAAGCGATGGCGGAACACCTTGGGTTTTCTGTATATATGAGAGTAATTGGCAGTGTCACCAGGGACACAACCCATGTAGAACGGAGTGGCTTTGCCGTCAGGATTGATTATCACGCTCCATAAATGTGACTGGCTTCGGTTGCCCCAATTCGGGGTGAAGTCGATGGCTGAAGGTATGCCGAGATAGCGGCACAGGGACACTATATATGAGGCCTCTTCGCGGCAATTGCCTGTCTTACCTGAAATGAGGGAAGACAACTTGGGCGATATGGAGCCCTCGTATGGAAAGAAACTAAACTTATCGCTAAGTTCATACACCCGCATCGCCTCAGCCACACAGCCCCCTACCCTGAAGTTGGACTTTGCGTATGGATTGTCTCCCATTCTATCTATTTCCCACATCTGGGATTTTTTACCTGAATAAGGCATCTGAACCATTATCTCGTCTCCGTCTTCACCCTTGGTGGATTCAAGGAACAGACCGCTGAGCTTGTTCATAATCCTATAATAACCTTTATCAGCAGGAAGTATTGCCCAACGCTGGTGGTTACCGTTCAGATAGTTATATTGAGCGATAGGGGCACCAACGTCAGTAAGACAATATTTCACCTCAAGACAAAGATTGGTAGTGTCGTTCCTGAATGATTTTATCGTCCAGTATGTCTCTCCTAAATAGTCGAGTCTCAACATACAGCAACTGTCAGAAACTTCTGCACTTTCCAGTTTCACCAAGTTTAGTATTGCAGACTGTAGTGTGTCAAACTTTACTACGTTCCCTGTTTGCCTGTTGATTATGCGACAATAATTTTGGGAAAAATCCTCCACATCCTTTGGATTATACTCCTCCACTGTAGATACATCAATATAATCCACCCCTACCACACCAAAACCATATTCAATGGTAATCTTGCTTTTACCTTTAGGAAGCTGCAACATCACCCCTTTTTTGCTGTCTTGAAACACATACATTGAAGGTGAGGGTGCTAACGGCATCTCGCCCTGTAGCTTGCCGTTGACCTTAATGCCGACTTTATTGTCTTTACATGTTGACGTATATCTAAGGTTTATCATTTTCCTACACTCAACAGGACATTCCACCTCAAATGCAAGCAGATCTCCCTTGTGGCTTATTACCGCCATCTTGCCGTTTGATGCGCTCACTGCATCTTCTATCTTACATCCTTTGATGTCGGCTTCTTCAGCCTCTACTCTCATCCCACGCCTGCTTACGATATAGTGGGAAGACAAGGATGGGAACTCCTTTTCCACGGCTTTTCGCCAGTCGCTCGGTTGCTCATTCAAAAGCCGATAAGGCAAGACATAATCAAAGAATATGTCTGAGCTGTATTCCCCGCTCCAGTTCACCTTGTGCCATAATGCGCAAGCATCATCAATGGCGGATATGAGTTGGGCGGATGTTATCGACTGAATATCCACCGACAGTTTTTTCGACGAGAAGTCTATGCTGCCTGTCTTTGCCTTGAACACACTGTCACGCAGTTCTTTTGCCTCTTTTGACATTGCGAGATATGCCTTGTCAAGCATCCCGACACATTCTCCGCTATACGAAAAATGGCATGACATATTCTCAATAAGGAACTTGGCAGCACTGTATTTCAATGTGTCTTCATCCTTCTCATAATGTCGCAGTACCTTTTCCAGTTCCTCCCTGTTGCCGCCAGCCATATCCAAGGCATCATCAAGTCTTCTGTCGCAAGATACCATTGCGACAGAAGACAACATTATTATGGCTATAGCCAAGAAACAGAAGAAACTGGTTGTTCGCATTACTTACTCTTCTTCAATAGCGAATTGCCCATAATACTCCACCCCGTTACTAAAACGAATCCTTATATTATACGCTCCAACGGGCATGTCGGAAATGTCAAAGGTGAAAGAGTCCCTGCTATTGACGAAGAACTCCGACAAAACGACTTCTCCAGACTCTTCATTCTCTACCTCAACCACAACACTTCCGTAATACCTATTAATATCTAATAGGATATAATCGGAATAAAGGGTTGCATCAACAGAGGGAACGGAAGTCCTTGGACCAATATCGGGATAAGTTTCCTTTAATGTAATTTCCTTACCGGCAATCACATTTAAAGGAATGAGTAATAACAAGCATAATAAAATCTTTTTTAGAGTTTTCATAACCATATTATTTTTTGTTTTTGCTGCAAAATTACATCAAATACTCATAATACGCAAGAAAAATAGGTAGTCAATCATATATTCTTAAAACAAGAAATAAACAACTGATAATCAGTTATCTAATTATCAAATTATCATTTAAAGCTAGGTAGATTCTTATTGGTTATGAAACAAAATCGAAAACAAATGAAACAATTTGCGGGGTATTATAATCAATAAAAGTCACTATAATCCCTGAATCACGTTCCTCACTGATTGGTTCTTGTCTGTAATGCCCATCTTTTCCTTGAAACTGTATAGTTTGCGTTTCATGGAATTTACGGTGATACAATATATGTTTGCCATATCCTCATTGGACAGTCCAATGCGTATAAGCATACACATCTGTATTTCATCATTACTTAGACTTGGATATCTCTCCTTGAGTTTGCTTACGAAATACTCTTCTCCACCTTCAAGCAGTGAATACAGTTGATTCCAGTCATTGTCATTAATGACGATATGACAGCTCTGTCCTTTTGCATCCTTGATCTTTTTGGCAAGTTCAAGCCTTTCAAACAGTCCGTTTTTCAACAAAGCTATTTGCTTGTTTTTTGACTCAAGCAATAGATTATGCTCTTTTTCCAAATATTCCTTTTCCTTTCTTTGGGAGTCAAGTTCCATTTCATACTGATCTTGCATATACTTTATCTCTTGCGCATGCAAGGCTTTCCTTTTGGAAAGATAGACATACACTAAAGCCGCCAATAATAGTACTGTAACGATGATGAAAAGTATTACACCGTTTCTGACCATCACTGCATTTTCCTGCCTCTCTAACTGCCGCCCTTGGTTGATGTTCTCCTCAAAATACTTCCCTTTTTGGGAATATAAGTCCAACATGTACTTATCAGCGAATCTTTCCAAAGAATCAATATCGGTGGAAAGTTGCTTATCATTAATCCTTTTACAAGACAGTTTGCATAATTCCATATAGGATGAATATTTTAACTTGTCGTTACTTTCGGCTGAACATATACGGAGTAGTCTCTCTGCAGATTCCAATGAATCACATTCTTCAAGGCAACAAGAATAAAAAACCATTAATTTTATATCACTGGTTTCATCTATTGCTTTTCTTGAATAAAATAATGCAGAATCTTTTTCATTGAAATAGTAAAAGGCTCTACTCAAAGAATGATATACATACTTTGGCATTGAATTATCTGATATACGATTCAAATATTGTTGGGATTGTCGTAAATAAAAAAAAGACGAATCCTTTTGATTATCAAGAATGTAACAATTTGCCAAATTGAGCATATAAAGTATTAGATTTGCAATCTTTGCATTTTTTTGATTACTATATAAATCTACTGCTTTTTTTGCATATATAACAGATAATCTTTTATTGCTGAGAACAATGCTTCGGCTTAACTTCTCCAATGCAAGACACTGCAAGTCGATATCGCCACGCTTCTTAGCATTATTGACGACATTTTGGAAACATTCCTCACACTCAGTTGTACTATCGTTCAGGAAATAGTATTTGCCCATATAGTATTGGCTCAGCCCATAGTACTTCGTCTCTGGCTCACCTTTATAATATATATAGGACTGGCGGATGAGCGTGTCCATATCCACATCTATGCCCGACTTGTCCTGTGCCATGGTGAAGAGCAGGCCAAAGCGCGCCCTGTCTGATTTTGACAGCGAATATCTGTCAACAGTTGACAGCAAAGCCAAGGATGAATCCGGGGATTGCTCAACAATCCTCTCGGCTTCATCCATCACTTTCGCATTCCTGCCGCATGAGCAAAGCATTGTCAGCAGCAATGCAATAAGTAACGTAAAATATACTTTAGTCCTATTCATTGCCATTAAAGATGCTTATGATTCAGTCAAATTTGAATACAAAGGTACATTTTTTTTTGATAATAGCATCAGAACACGCAAAATTATATACTTTTTTAACAGCCCTTTCGACTCATTTAATCAATAGTGCCGACTATTAAATTGTCATGAGGGTTTCATATGCTATAAGAATTAACATAAAGTTAGGAACAATAGATAGCTGCTGCAATTGCAACTCCTGCGGGACCTTCTGGCCCTACACAACTGCTAACAATAGAAAGTACCATACCTAACGTAGATGTCATTTTCCGACGCCAACAGTCTTCAAATGACTCCCCTGGATTTCTTCCTCTTGTGGATGGCAAATTGTCAATATTATAAAATTCAATGACATCTATAACGTAATTATTATTATTTTCGTCATAAAACAAGTTGCATTTCTTTATTTTTATGCCATTCCCATCCAAATAATAAAATTCGCTGGGATTTTCTTTATCAAAACAAACATACAAATCAAGTTTTCCATCATTATCAATATCACAGCCATATGAATCTTCTATAAGATTTTTCTTCATATTGAAAGTGAATTTCTCTTCATTTTCAGCATCCCGAAAAGAAACCTTATATGTTTCATTATTAGTTACTGATTTTGTATTGGCTACTTTCGTGACAGACATTTCACCTAATGGCACAATCTCATATTTATCAGAAATAATGTCATCAACCTCATCATGATTATCACACGCGCTGCACATACATAGTATTGCAGCAAAAATTAAACAAACTTTTTTTCTCATAATCTTTTTAATTAAATTAATAAATAATGTTCTATATTTCTTTTTACCAAAGAATGACGAAATAAATGCAACAATAAGGAAGAAAACTCCAATATAGCTACCATCTCCATTTACCAATGAAGAATCCACATAATTGTCAATCGTATAAAACAACAAATATGCTAATACTACGACAATTAAAAAAATGATAATTCTTTTCATAACCATATATTTTTATTTTTGCTGCAAAATTACATCAATTTCTCATAATACGCAAGAAAAACAGGTAGTCAATTGATTATTATTAAAATACAGAATAAACCACTGATAATCAGTTATCTAATCATCATATTAACATTATGGACCAGGTAGATTGTTATTGGTTATGAAACAAAATCAAAAACTAATGCAACTTTTTGCATGGCATTTTAATCAATAAAAAACTCAAGTTCCTGAAGTAAAGAACTATGCGGATGCCTCTGGGAGCGTGGGCGTCCCGCCCGCGGCCTGCCGAGGAAACATATATCTTCCCTCTGCGATTATTTTGATTACTCTCTACGCTGACCGCAGGCGAGACGCCTGCGCACCCAGAGGCTGCGCAATTAAAAGGGGCTTGGTTGCGGGTGACAATAATGTAAGTCCGCACCAAACTCGGTCATCCTCCACTGTTTCTCTTACAAAATAGCAGTGTTACACCGACTTTGGTGCGGAGGTTCAGCGACTTTGGTGCGGAGGAACAATGGATTTACAACAGACTTACAGCAATAGAATTACTCAACTTTACTTTACCTTCGGCCAGTGACCGTTGGTTCGGAAGTGGTAATTCCCAACGTATAAGGGTTTTATTTAAACCACAGAGATAATGAGAACCAACGGTCACCGTCCGAAGGGTAAGGTAAAAAGAGATTTTTGATTTTACAGAGTAGGTCGCAAGCGACGGAAAACGCAGAGTTTCCATACTGTTGTTATCATGCGAAGCCCTCTATGAACTCCAAATGCCTTGGCATTCAATCTCTTTCATAATAAAAAACTCTTAATCTCTTAAACTCTGTGGTTCAAAATCCACTTCCGAAACTTAGGTTAATTCATTGGCAGAATTTTTTTCATGGATTTTCTTGCAGGTTTCAAAAAAAAGTATTATCTTTGCACCAAAATTGCGAGATATGGAAACACTGAACAGATTGCCCTGGGCGGCGCAGAGTGCCGTTTTCCAGAAGCTCGAGAGCATAGCCGACGTTGGCGGCATGACCCGCGACGAACGCCTTCAATACGATGAGGCCCTAAGGAAATACCGCGACACCATCAGCGTGTTTGAGGGCGCTCGTGCAGAAGGACGTGCAGAAGGCATTTTACAAGGGCAAAGAAACGAGAAAATAGAAAATGCCCGCAAGATGAAAGCCTACGGTTTAGCATTGGATATGATAGCCGACATAACAGGGTTGAATATAGATGAAGTGAGGGACTTATAGTTCCTCACTTGTTAACAGATAGTATAGGAGCTATTCGACAATGCCTATCTTTTGACCTAAGAATAGGGCATTCACTTGACAACTGAATAGGGCATTCTTTAACTCCCAAACCTTGAGTTAATAATAAAAATTCCACCCGCGGCAAGGGCACCGGCGAGGACATACTTCCAATAAAATGGCTCGGCGAGGCAGATACATGACGAAACCGCCCCAATCACAGGGATGAGGGAGTTGAATATCGCCACCTTTCCCACGGGATTGCATGTCAACAACTTGTTGTAGAGAGTGAATCCAATGGTGGATATACCAATGAGCATCAGCAGGATAAGCACTCCCGCGACGGTGACATTAGGCAGCCATCCGCCCATCAGCAAGGCCGGAAGAATCAGCAGTCCACCGCCAATGGCAAGGCTATACCCCGTGCCCACGAACACGTCCACACGCCGTCCCAATCCGCGCGTCATCAGCGAGGCGAAGGCAGAGCAAAGCGCATTGAGAATGATCATCCCGTCGCCAAGCCACGTGAACTGTCCGCTATCCTTACCGCCGAGGTTAAGGGCGAGGATGCCGAGAAACCCCACAACGCATCCGATGGCCTTGCGCACGGTCATGCGGTCGCTCTTGAAGAAAACACATGCAAGAATCACAACGGTGAACACGCCCATCGAATTGAGTATCGCGGCACGTGCCCCATCGCTGTGTGACAGTCCGAAATAAAAGAACGCATAGTGAAAGGTGGTATTGAGCAGCGAGAAGAGCAGCACATACCACCAGTCGCGCCTTCCACTTAAGGAAAAACGCCGATGAGTGGAGCGGGCGACAGTCAGGATGATAAGTCCTGAAACGCAGAAGCGGATACCCGCAAAGAGCATCTTGCTGCCCGTCATGTCGGGAGTTATCCTGAACTCCCCGAATCCGAGCTTGATAAGCGGATAAGCCCATCCCCACAAGATTGCTGCCGTGAGGGCAAGCCCAGCCACCCATGCCGGACGTTGGAATATACTGACCTTAGTATCTTTCATCAATGTATTGAATCTTGATTGAATTGTATTATCACCTCCACCACTCCGTCGGTATAATGGTCGGGAGTAGTCACTACGCCATATTCGAGACCTAAATGCCGTGCCACCGACGAGCGCACACTGTCATGATTGAGGGTCTCGCCCTCGATGCCGGCAGAATTAACAATCTCCATAGTCATCGAATCGAGCACAGTCTCCCCTTGTTCCTCGAAGCCAAACATAGACAGCCTTCCTGCAAGCCTTCCACGCTGCACATTCACTGTAGCCAACAGTTCACTAAACCTGCTTGCGTCCCAATGCACCCGTGGCCATCCTTCCACCTGCCATATATACCTTTCTGTCATAATTTTCAGTATTTTGGCTGCAAAATTACGACAATTCCGCCAACTATCCAAACATTTGCGGAGAAAAATGTCATTATTCTCCGCAAAAATGCGGAGAATAAACAGTATCATACATGAAATAACATCAATCCATTCGAATTGACATAAACCACTTTATATAGTTTAAAGGTAGAGTCGCTATTTTTTTGTGAAACACTGCATTTTTATGGATAAGCGACTGAATTGCTGAGGTTTAAGCATTTTCAACACTACACTTACACTGCACTAACACTACATATAGACTACACACCTAAAAATAGTAGTTTTGTAAATAATTACTACTAAGATTTAGATGCAGTGTTAGTGCAGTGTTTATGTAGTGTTAGTGCAGTGTTTGAATCATTTAATATATTGATAACATGTAAGTTAGGCGTAAAAATGCAGTGTTTTAATAAAATAGAGAGCGTGTATCATATTCGGATTCCTATATCTTAAAATATTTAAACCATACGCCTTGTTTTGTCTTCTTATGTTAAATAATGTATTCAAAAACTGTACTTTTGCCCTACTTTTTGAGTAGAAAAGAGGCTAATCCTTTGTTCATCCTTCGATGATCCTTCGTTCATCCTTCGTTCATCCTTCGATTAAATATAATAAAAGTTAAGAAGAATGATGCTTGAAGCAACGTAGATACATCAGATAAGGAACAATGTCACTTGTTAAATTTCATTCTCGTTTACAAGTAAATAATATGGCGTATAGGTTATTACTATTTCGGGTTATAGAAATGGCGGGCGCAGAATTGTCTTATATCGTCTTTCTACATCAAACCATAACGATGTAGGCGGTGATGGCGAAGGTGTTGTTATTGTCTTATATCGTCTTTCTACATCAAACCACAACTCGGCGGCTACCACGTAATGACGTGGGGACATTGTCTTATATCGTCTTTCTACATCAAACCACAACACTTGCTAATGATTCTTCGGATAAATATTATTGTCTTATATCGTCTTTCTACATCAAACCACAACTTGCATCAGAAATCAGAACAAAAGGAAATATTGTCTTATATCGTCTTTCTACATCAAACCACAACGGTGATTCTGTTCGTGCGCTCGACTCGTTATTGTCTTATATCGTCTTTCTACATCAAACCACAACTGTTCAGTGTTCCTGTGCCCTGTTATGTGTATTGTCTTATATCGTCTTTCTACATCAAACCACAACCCTTTGCATCTGCGCCAAGGTTCCCGATAATTGTCTTATATCGTCTTTCTACATCAAACCACAACCGTAAATCGGTTATTTGCCGTGATACCTCCATTGTCTTATATCGTCTTTCTACATCAAACCACAACATATAAAAGACTATACCGCGTTAGAGGAAAATTGTCTTATATCGTCTTTCTACATCAAACCACAACTATATTGAGAATAGGGAGTAACCCTATTCTATTGTCTTATATCGTCTTTCTACATCAAACCACAACCCAAACGTCCTTGCCATTTCCGTAAAGGTATTGTCTTATATCGTCTTTCTACATCAAACCACAACCGTTCGGGCGGTTCTGTTTGTCGTGGCTTGATTGTCTTATATCGTCTTTCTACATCAAACCACAACTACCGCATTTGAGGGGACAGATGAAATAGATTGTCTTATATCGTCTTTCTACATCAAACCACAACTATAATTTGATGGCTTCTAAAACTTTTTTATTGTCTTATATCGTCTTTCTACATCAAACCACAACCGTATCTCCATACTGCCCCAAATAGGGCAATTGTCTTATATCGTCTTTCTACATCAAACCACAACTTGTCTTATTACTGGTGTAAACTGGTGCAAATTGTCTTATATCGTCTTTCTACATCAAACCACAACTGTTGTTATGTGGTATTCTGTAGGCTATATATTGTCTTATATCGTCTTTCTACATCAAACCACAACGTGGTTAAAAATCGGCTGACCCTACAGAATATTGTCTTATATCGTCTTTCTACATCAAACCACAACGTGGTGAAAATCGGGTGTAACATTGTACCATTGTCTTATATCGTCTTTCTACATCAAACCACAACCCTTAACACCACATTCCGTTTCAATTTGTCATTGTCTTATATCGTCTTTCTACATCAAACCACAACGCCGTGCCAAAACTGAATAAATCAGCATATATTGTCTTATATCGTCTTTCTACATCAAACCACAACTGTCGGACTTTCGTGGAATATCACGCTTAGATTGTCTTATATCGTCTTTCTACATCAAACCACAACCTTCTGGCAAAATCAAATGTGATTTTTACCATTGTCTTATATCGTCTTTCTACATCAAACCACAACCGGTATGCCGAGGGTCTGCTTGCCTGTCAATTGTCTTATATCGTCTTTCTACATCAAACCACAACTGTTACTATCCACATAGAAAGTGTGAAGCCATTGTCTTATATCGTCTTTCTACATCAAACCACAACTATCTTGGTTATGGTGAGCCTGAGGTTCAATTGTCTTATATCGTCTTTCTACATCAAACCACAACCGTACTGCATTTATGTTTAAATAGTTTTCTATTGTCTTATATCGTCTTTCTACATCAAACCACAACAGCATTGAGCACCGAGACGCCCAAGGCAATATTGTCTTATATCGTCTTTCTACATCAAACCACAACCAGGATACAATTGTCATAAGTAATCATGGAATTGTCTTATATCGTCTTTCTACATCAAACCACAACTGTTGGTCTCGAGCCTTATAATTTCATAGTATTGTCTTATATCGTCTTTCTACATCAAACCACAACCTTACCTATATATTCTCCTGATTTACAGTCAGTTTTATTATACATGAAGTAATAATTATGAAATGATGAGCGTATTTCGTTTGCAAAATTACTAAAAAAATTCCAATTGCAATGGAGTTGGACGAGCTTTTTTCTCTACCTCACCCCATATATTAACAATATTTGAATATTGTTTGTCTGTAATGGACATAATTGTCACATGACCTCGGGGTGGCGTAAAAGAGCGAACTCGCTTAACATGGACTTGCACACTTTCTAAAGAACCACAATAACGCATATAAACACTAAACTGATGCATTACAAAACCATCCTTCTCAAGATTCTTTCGAAACTGAGCCGCAGCTTTCTGATCCTTCTTCAGCTTTACTGGTAGATCGAACATTACAATCAGCCACATTATGTGATATGCATTAAGGCGTTCATAACTCATAATAGTGAAGGTAAACTAAGTTTTGAGGTTTCTTTAGCATAACATTTGACAAGACTCGAAGTTGTCATTGACAAACCTACACTTAACGGTCTATTCACGTTTTCAAATACTGTATCAGCATACAATACCATTATCAATTTTGCCTTAGTATCTTTTGTCAATTCAACATTACCTTGCATAAGCAAAGCATATACAGCCTCATCCACAAATGGACGATACGGCTCCATTATGTCATCAGCGAGCGGAAAGGCATTACTCCTATTATGATGGTATATTCCAATAGCTGGGAATAAGCCAGAAGAAACGATAGCACGAGAGACTGCAGCACGTAATATTGTATATCCATAATTCAAAAGGGCATTAACACCTGGGAGTGCTCTGTCACGAATAAAATCCAATCCAAACAACCGTTGAAAATATAATCTTGCAGCTATACCTTCCCGATTATCAACATCTCCACTCTTAACATTTGAATAATATGGACGCAGGCAAGATCCATCCTGCCCTACCCTTTCCAGGAGTTGAGCTTGATTACGTATCTTTGACTCTACAATCTGTTTCCATAATTGCTTCTTCAACACCTCTCCGCAAGCCATCTGATAACGAAGTGTTTCGCCCTGCAAGTTGTTGCCCTCAAAGCCCAACAGCATGGATGATGGCATTCCCTTTGAATTACAAAAAACGACTTGCACTTCATTCTCTGTCAATGCATTCAACAACGGCAATGTAATAGAGACTTGCTGATGTTCAACCACAACCACCCCAATATCTTCAATTGGGACGGTTGTGGTATGTTCCGGATCATCCTTGTAGGCAAGTACAAGTTGCTGATTACGGAGTGATAAATACACAGGGTTGGAAAACACTAATGTACGCTTCAGCATAGTCAATTATTATTAAGTTGTATTTCTCCTAATGCATTGATCTCAAAGTCGTAGCCTTCTACGAGGGCATTAAACTGTGTATGAAGCATTACTATTGAACCACGATATGATTCTCCATTTTTGAATGCCCCATTTTTGGATTTCACATCCTTTGCCATTCTTGCTTCCTGATGGTGACGCATAACTATAGAACCATATCCAGTTCCTACAGGATTTATACTCAATCCTGTAATGACATAAAGCCTCTTTGAAACATCTGACTTATTCGATAGAGCGATTTCATCAGGAGCCGTCTCATACAGAATCACATGCTGCCCTATCCTCAGTTTCCACCTTAACGGGAATCCTTTAGGACTTTTTTCAGGAACAAGTGAATTATACCCCCCCTTATCAGTACTACGACGATAAAACTCAGCAGCCTCAATAGTTTTGACAAGTTCATAATCCCTACGCACCTTGCCTTTTACAATATCCTCGTAAATAGCCAACATATAGTTTCCATCATTTTTCACGTGATATTGCCGCTTGTATTCCTTAGTTGACAAATCACGCTGATGACGGATATTAATAGGTTTCTTGACATCATTAGCGAAACACCTCACTTTTTTGATAACTATCCCTTTCTCCTCATTCATGTAAATTGTTCCTGAAACAGCTTCTTTAAATCCTTTCTCTGCAATGGCAGCCTTTACTTTCTCTTTAACTGTTTCATCTACAATATTTTCTACTTCTGACATCTTTTCAAAGGATGACAAATCCCTTCTCACCACATATCGGATTTCCCCGTCTTTTTCTATCGCACCGTAATATGTATCACTATGCAATGAGCCACGAGCGGTGTCTCCTTGCTGATATATTATACCCTTCGGGGTCTTCACTTTCTTGCGTGACTGTTTTGGCATATTATCAGGAGTATCATGCACTACCAAAAGTTCTTTGCTCAAAGCCTTTATATCCTCAGTGAATGTTGGCCATGGCTTCTTGAACTGTGGCTTGTTGGCTCTGCCGCGCTCATATTCCTCATATTGCTGATAATAGCGGGCGGTCTCATTATATTCACCAGGAGATATGCAGGCTATAACAATAGCATCTATACAATGATGGATATGATTGTCGCGTGACTTCTTTTCATATTCATCCTGTATTCCCCACATCTTGCGGTATTCAGCAGTGGTAGCACCTTTTACTACACGCACATTGCTCTTTGTACGGTCATCCTTTCGATGGAAAAGAGACTTCAGATACAATCCTGCATATTTACCTACAAGACCAATACCTGCACCCTGACGACGACTGAATCCCTCAGGAACTTCCGTCATCTGAAAACGCCTGTACTTTCCTTCCCAATAATCTAACTCCAAACGAATACGATGTCTCTTCTGAATCAAGCTGTCTTTGATATCCTTTGCCATAGCAGAATGTGTGCGCACCTTATCCGCATTCTTGCGGAGTTCCTCTATTTTATCTTTCCATAAATCCAAACGCGCCATTATCTCATCATGATTTGACAACTCTGACGGCAGTTTGGCTTTCTTTACATCACGATTAAATCTACTTGAACACAACGTCATATTCTCCAACGTAGAGTCACCTCCTACGCTACGTGGGACAGTATGTTCGATGTCATATCGCGGATTTGGACCGATAAAATCAGCCAATCCAATTTGCTCACCTGTATATAGGCAAATGTGTCCCTGTTCTTCCCATAGTTGGAACTTCAATATATCGACATCTGTAGGAACTATCTCTTTACCTGTCTCTTCCTTGTAAAGCTTGACTATGTCAGAAGCATATCCAGCACGCGCCTTTTCTCTTTCTTTATTCCATCTGGCAATGGCCTGACGCTTATTTGAATCATTCAGTTCGCGGGCATATTCAATATGCACTTCTGTATTCTGGTCGATCACTCCTTCTCTAAGAAGCATATTGATTACTTTGCGTAGCTGATGAAGTGAGCGCATAGCCATAGGATTGCGCACTGCATTTGTACGTGGACTTCCAAGTTGATATACCCCATCCTTATTTTTCACTGCATCGGGGTAAGTTTCAATCATCGATGGATGATATAACTTATCGGCTGCTCCTGAATATAAGTCAAAGTTATTCCTTAGATAATCCTTAATACAAAAGTCCAGTGTTCCCTGCATTGACTCATCCTTAGGATTGAAATTGGATATAAGTTCTGTCAGCTCCCTTACGATAGTTTCAGAATATAGGCTCCAGACATCCTTACCCACTATATCAGGAATCTTTGCCATCATCACTGCATGAGAATATATCATTCCTGATTCAAGCCAAGGCAATATTTTTCTGATAGCACAAAGACTGAGTGAGGCAAAACTATGACTAAGACGAATTTTTGAGAACTTCTCTGCTGTCTCCTCGTCAAGCTGAAGTTTCTCCATTCCCCAAGCCTTTACCTTAGCCTTGTCAGCAAAACTATAGAGCACATTCCATACATCATCAGTCATTTGCTCTATTGTCTTGCCTGTGGAAAGAACGTATTGTTCCGCTATGCTTTCTGCATAGTTCTCACCAAATATGTCAATAAGACAGGCCGTTGTAGGACAACCGGTCACACCTTGGGACATACGATAGTTGAACTTATATGGCAAGTCGCCCTTATCCTTTATGTATTGATAGTTCTTCTTCCCTGCTATGGTTTTAGCAATATCCTCGAAGTCAAACTGAGGCTTGCTTTTTCTAAAGAACTGTCCACATATCTTTTTTCTTTCCTCCTCATTAAGAGGTCTAAAATCAATATCATGTGGACCTTTCACCTTTATATTATTAATGAATGCCAACATACGAAAACGCTCGTATGCAGGATGAGAATCTGCACACCTCGGACGGCTTGGCTCCATAGTACAACGCCCCACTCCTTGACGCTGGCTTTTCAGTGGTCTCTGGAAATACAATGCACGTTCAAGATCATGAATCTGTTCTGCATCAAGCCCTTGAACATTGCATATCTCATAAAATTCCCTCTTATAGTGTTCCTCACGGTCTGTATATCGATTGCGAATACGCACAGTAACTCCGTTTTCATTATACAACTTATAAAAATAGTCACCAAGAAATTCACAACCAGCCTTTTGCATTTCATCTGATAGTTTGGAAATTGATTCCTTCACCTTTCCAGATTCCTTATCATCACTTTGGTCGATTCTATTACTCAAGAAACCTCTGCGCTGGGCAAGATGGTACATTGCCCGACCAAGAACATATCGTTCACTTTCCTCACTAAGGTCGAGTTTCTCATGAAGACATACATGCCTGTAATAATATGGATTGCGACCGAACTTTTCATCTGTCCTCTGCCAAAAAAGAAATGCATCATCAAGGGGATATTGTTTCTTAACATGCCACAGATGTAACGCCTCGTCGGACAAAGAAGGACACAACCCATATTTAATCAAAACCTTCAAAACTTCAATTTTTCTTAGTCGTCGTCTGAAATAGTGCTTTCTCAAAGACTTATGCCCTGTGCGCTCAGAAGCCTTAGATGATTCTATTCCTTTTTCTATCTTTACTCCCTCCTGAAAAATGAGACTTCCTTTCCTTACAAGGGAATATTCCCCTGTCTCGTTCTTATCAACAACTGCCCAACCAAGGCTGTTGGTACCAGTGTCTATACCTAATATTCGCTTCATAAAATGCTATTTTTAAGTTTTCACGGTGTAAAAGTAATCATAATTTGTTAAATATCAAAATAATTTGGGGAAAAACTTGCAAAATACAATATTTTTTAGTAATTTTGCACCCATAAGATTTTCTACATCTTATCACAATAAGGCTATATGCCGAAGGACTTTGATCCTACAAGCCCTCTTCGGAGGGCTTTTTCCTTGGGATTAGCGGCTACTCGACCATTAGCCGCCGGCAAGACCTCCATGCTCCCCAGTGAATAAGCGTTAATGTTAATCTCGGAATACAATAAAGTCGGTTGAATCTTGCGATTGACCGCCTCACGGAATTTACCGAACTCGATGCCGAATAACTCTAGCCCTATAGCAAGTTGCCTGGCTCATAAAAAAAATCCCATTTCCCATTGTCATCTCAAAAAAAATCCGTATCTTTGCCCCATGATTACAGAAAACCTCATAAAGAAGAAGTTCATACACGACAACCTCCAGCGAGGACTAAGGCAAATTTACGCCCAACAGGAGAAGGTCATCACAGGCGAACTCGACACAAGGTCGGGTCGCCTGCGCGGGTGGGCTTCGCGCGCTCAATACGACATGCGCATATCATCTGCCGGAGACTACACCGTCAACGTCCGCTTCTATCCCTACCTCCGTTTCCTCTACATGATGTACCGCGGCCGCCGCGACCGTGTCTCCAAGTACAAACGCTCCCGTCTCGCACTCTACAACCGCGTCATCTGGGGCATCCTCTACAAGCGAACCTTCCCCGCCATCCGCTTCGGATTCACCGACGAGGTAAGGCAGAATATCAGAAAAAATCTCGAAAGAACGTTTAATAGATAAAACTATGGGAACATTATATGAAATAATATTAACATTGTCTCTAATAGTGTCTCTGATATTAATGGGACCACTCACAGAGGGATATAAATTAGAGCATAAGGTTGACTATCTCATTTTATGTTCTATATTTACTCCTATCATAGGATTACCAATATTCTATGCCACCCACAAGAAAAAGTAGTCCTTTGCTACCCGTAAAATAATGGTTATCTTTGCGCCAAGTAAAGATAACCATTATTTTTTATTATATGGCAAAGAACGGAATATCAGAAGACAAAATCAAATACGTCATTGACGTGGAGACGAAAGAGGCTCAGCAGCACATCTATCAGATGAACGAAAAACTGAATGAGCTTACGAAAAGTCATAGAAATCTCGACAAGGCTATGATAGAGCTGGAGGCTCAGGGCAGAAAGGGCAATGCCAACTATAATGAGTTGAAATCCCAAAAGGCAAAATTGGCTAAGGAAATCAAAGGTCTTAAACAGGAAATCAAGGATGAGACTGCGCAGCTCAACACGCAGGCTCTAAGTATGTCGCAGTTAAGAAAACGAGCCAAAGAGCTTCAGCGCGAACTCAACGAAGTTGTCCCTGCCATGCACCCCGAGCGATATGAGGAACTTGCCGGCAGACTGAACGAAGTCAATGCACGCATGGCGGAACTGAAAGAAAAAACCGAAGAATTTAAAAAAGTAGCGTCAGATGAAAATCCTGAAGATTTATTTTTAAGCTCTTTGCGCATAAAATTTTTAGATTGGATAGGAGATAAAGTAGCTTCATTGATTTCTAAGGTAAGGGAACTCGCCTCTGAATCTCTCGACCTGGCAATATCTGCAGATGGTGTCATAAAAGCGTTCAATGACCTGAATAATCCAACTATCCTCGATGATCTTCGCGCGGCAACAAAAGGCACTGTCAATGATTTCGAGCTTATGAAGGCCACCGTGCAAGCCAAGGATTTCCGCATCCCTCTTGAAGATCTTGGTAAATACCTTCAGTTCGCCCAGCTGAAGGCTCAACAAACTGGCCAGTCGGTGGATTATATGACTAACTCCATTATCACAGGTCTCGGACGCCAATCGACGCAGATACTCGACAACCTCGGCATATCCGCTGCCGAAATCGACGAGAAGGTGGCTGAGACAGGTGACTTCATGAAGGCGGTCGCCTCTATAGTCGAAAACCAACTTGCAGCTGCCGGAGAAACCTATATATCCGCTGCTGACCGCGCACTGCAAAAAACCACTCAACTCCAAAACGCGCAACTTGAAATGGGATACGCAAATCTTAAAAAGCCCCAGACCATTAAGGCCTGGGGCTCATACGTAAAATAAAACAGTATTAATCAATACTGAGTGAGGCGATTTTTTCGCCTATTTCCTTTAGAGCGGAATTGAACACTTTCTTTTGCTCTCCGTTTAGAGTGTATGTCCTACCACGCACATTCGTCCCGTTTATTCTCTGATATAGCCATGACGAGCTTTTACCAAAGTAATTCTTTGCTATATATGAGATAGGCAGCAACTTATAGTCTTCCTCACGAATTTGCTTTTTGATGTCGGCAATGTCATCGCCAATCTCATTGAGCCATACTCGCATCAACTCTTCCACCTCCTGCATTTCCTCAGGTGTCGCTATCTCCCTCATTCTTTTAGCCATTTGGTCAATAGTTCCACTGTCAGCAGTTCCTGCCGCTGATTTACATTTCTCAAATAATTGTTTAACTTCAGGTCTCATATTTTATTTTTTTTGTGCCCTACCGAAAGGGAGGGCTGATTAATAATCATCTTTCTTTCATTAACTTGTTCAAATCATCGAGGAATATGTCTGTCATTTTCTCCACATCCTCTGTCTTGAAGTTCCATTGCTCGGCAAATCTTAGTTAGTCACTGAGAATCTACTTTTTCCTTTCAATTCTTTCTTCTAATTCTTTGCTCATTTTGTTTTGATTATAAAGATTAATACTATGTTTTATTTCACGTAGCAAAGATATATAATATTTTTGTTATGTATAACAATTTAGCCAGTTATTTCCCTAAACTTTGTTAATAACAAAAATGGGCGGGTGAGAACTGCTACTGGACAGAAATAGTCAGACGGATGTCAACACAGAAGGCCGTCACGACGGAAGCCACGAACGCTCTTGGAGAGAAGGTGCATATGAGGATGTGCAGTGAACCGACAGAGGCAGCCAACAATATTTACGAACTATTGAAGTACAAGAAAATGCCATTCAGAAAAATAAAAATCCAAAAAAGTTTGTAGTACACAGCGGCGTAAATGAAAAATCACAAGACGCTGAGCAGCAAAGGGAATAGCTTATAAGGCATCAAACTTGGGTAAAAAAAACTACTTTACAAACAAGAGGTTGAAAATCTTGCGATAATCAACCTCTTATTGTAAGTCGGGGTGACTGGACTCGAACCAGCGACCTCGCGCCCCCCAGACGTGTGCGCTAACCAACTGCGCTACACCCCGCCTTTTGCGTATGATTTCTCATTTGCGGGTGCAAAGGTAGGCATAATATTCGAGACTACCAAATAAATTGGCGACTTTTTTTGAAATTATGCTTTATTTTTGTTAAACTGGGCGGTTTTTGCTATATTTCCTGCAACATTTCACCTAATGTGGGGTGGATATGCACCATATCGTGCAACTCCTGAAGCGTGGTGTTCTTGCACATCAGGGCACTCACCTCCTGCACTATGTCGGCACTGTGGGCACCGAAGGCATGGCAACTCAGGATGGTGCCGTCGGTGGCAGAGACACAGAGCTTGATGTAACCCTCTGCCTCGTTCATCGCCAAGGCACGGCCATTGGTGCGATACATCTTCTTGCGCACCTCTATCTCCACACCCTCTGCCTTCAACTGGTCCTCGGTCTTGCCCACACAGGCAGCCTCGGGATTGGTGAAGATGGCGGCAGGCATGATGTCAAGACGGATGTTGTCGGTTATGCCAAGGATGTGATTGACGACATGAAAGCCTTGCATAGTAGCGGCATGGGCGAGCATCATGCGGGCATTGACATCACCAATGGCATATATGCCGGGCACGTTGGTCTGCATGTTGTCATCCACTGCAATGCCACGGGCGTCATAGGCTATAGAGGTGTTCTCAAGTCCGTAACCCTCGACAACGGGACGACGACCCACTGCCATCAGCACCTTGTCGGCCTCGACACTCTGCTCCTTGCCCTTGCGCTCAAAGGTGACACATCCATCGGCAATCTTCTTCACTGCCGACTGCATATAGAACTCCACACCCTGCTTCTCCAACTGCTTGCGCAAACGCTTGGCAATGTCGGCATCGAGGGCGGGAATGCACTCCTTGAGGAATTCCACCACAGTTACCTCGGCACCTAACTGGCGGAAGATACTGGCAAACTCCATGCCAATCACTCCGGCTCCCACGATGCAAAGACGACGGGGGAAGGAGGTGAGTGAAAGAAGCGTGTCGGACGTAAGGAGCATATCCTCGTCGAGAGCTTCGGGACGCAATGACTTGTGAGTGGAACCAGTGGCGATGATGATGTTGTCGGCGGTATAACGCTCACCGGCAGCCTCAACGGTATGGTCGTCAACAAACGACGCCTTGGCATTTACGAGAGTGATGCCGGGAGCAGAGAGCACGGCGGCGATGGCCTGGCGCAACTGCTCCACTATGCCGTCCTTGCGGGCTACGATGTCGGCAAGCGAGAACTCAGGCTCCACGGCTTTCAGTCCGAGGGCAGCTGCATTGCGCATCTCGCCCGCAGCCTCAGCCGAACGGGCGAAGGTCTTGGTGGGGATACATCCCACGTTGAGACATGTTCCGCCGAGATAGGACTCCTCGAAGATAGTCACCGTCTTGCCCTTTGAGGCTGCGTATGCAGCGGTACGGTATCCACCCGGACCGCTGCCTATGATGATAATGTCTGATTTCATATTTTATTATTTATATTAAACACAGAGACACGGAGGTACAGAGTTTTTTTATTCTTTCAACACAAAGACACTAAGATACAAAGTTCTTTTTCCGCAGACGGAAGAAACAGAGAGCAGCAAAGCTGCTTACAAAGGCCACAAAGTCTTTTTCTCTAACACAGAGACACGGAGTCACAGAGTTTAATCTCTGTATCTTCATAAAACTTAAATAAAAAACTCTGTATCTCCGTGCCTCTGTGTTTAATTCAAAAACTCTGTATCCCCGTGCCTCTGTGTTTCAATTAAACCATATCCCTGAATTTCACAACAGGTTGCTTGGCTGCCAACACGTCATCCACACGTCCGATGGGCGTGTTGTGGGGCGCACTCTTCACTATGTCGGGATTGGTTCGCGCCTCCTCGGCAATCTGGCGCATCACGGCGATGAATCCGTCGATGGTGTCCTTGCTCTCGTTCTCGGTAGGCTCAATCATGAGTGACTCGTGGAAGAGCAGGGGGAAATAGATTGTGGGAGCGTGATAGCCATAGTCGAGCAGTCTCTTTGCAACGTCCATGGTGGTGACACCAGTAGATTTGTCGCGCAGACCGTCGAATACAAACTCGTGCTTACAGAGTCCCTCGATGGGCAGTAGATACTCGTCCTTGAGCGACTCTTTGATATAGTTGGCATTGAGAGTGGCGAGCGGACCCACCATCTTCATGTTCTCGCGACCGAGGGTGAGAATATATGTGAGGGCACGAAGTAGCACGCCGTAGTTGCCGTGATACGGGCCTACGGAGATACGGCCGCCGTCAGCTGAGGCAAAGTCGATAGCCTTGACATCGTCTATAGAACGGGCAGAAGAGGCATCGGGAAGGAACTGCTCCAATCCGGCACGCACACCTACAGGACCAGCACCAGGACCGCCACCGCCATGAGGAGTGGAGAATGTTTTGTGGAGGTTGATGTGCATCACGTCGAATCCCATATCTCCCGGACGGCAAGCACCGAGCATCGGGTTGAGGTTGGCTCCATCATAATACATCAGTCCGCCACACTCATGCACGAGCTTGGCAATCTCAGGAATGTCCTGTTCAAACATGCCGAGAGTGTTGGGGTTGGTCATCATCATTGCAGCCACGGTGTCGTCGAGGATGCCGCGAAGGTCGTTGACATCCACGAAACCCTGTGCAGTGCTCTTCACCTCAACAACCTCAAGTCCGCAAACGGCAGCCGAAGCAGGATTGGTGCCGTGGGCAGAGTCGGGAATAATCACCTTGGTTCGCTTTGAGTCACCACGGCTCTCGTGATAAGCACGGATAATCATCAGACCGGTAAGCTCGCCATGCGCTCCCGCAAATGGATTGAGAGTGAAACGGCTCAATCCTGCAATGGCAGAGAGATGCTTCTGTAGCTGCTCGCATACGTCGAGGGCTCCCTCAACAGTGGCAGCGGGTTGCAGGGGATGAAGCCCTGTGAACTCAGGCATATTAGCCACCTCCTCGTTGATGACAGGATTGTATTTCATAGTGCAGCTGCCCAACGGATAGAAACCGTTGTTCACGCCGAAATTGTTCTCGCTGTGGTTGGTATAGTGGCGCACCACGGTCATCTCGTCACATTCGGGCAGAGCAGCGTCCTCATTGCGGCATATAGAAGCTGGGATGTCATATTCGCCAAAACGGTTCTTCGGAAGAGAATAGCCACGACGGCCTTCCTTGGAAAGTTCAAATATCAGATTACCATATAATTTGTTGTTCATAGTCGTAGCGGATTAAATTAAACTAACCAGTTTGTCAATCTCTTCCTTGGTACGTTTCTCAGTGACGGCAAACATGATAGTGTCGTCAGCCACCTTGATGCCACCGAAGATACCATTGTCGATGAACTTTTGCTGCAAGGCATCCACATCACCACTATAGCGCACGCAGAACTCATTGAAGAAAGGTGCGTGGAAAGCCATCTCAAACTTGCCCGTAGCCACAAGTCTCTCGGCGAGATAATGCGCACCGGCATACGACAGGCGGGCAGCCTCCTTGAGTCCTTCCTTGCCCATCAGCGACATATAGATGGTGACGAAGAGAGCCATCAGACTCTCGTTGGAGCAGATGTTCGACGTGGCTTTCTGGCGACGGATATGCTGCTCGCGGGCCTGCAGGGTGAGCACGAAGGCACGCTGTCCGCGATTGTCCTTGGTCATGCCTACGATACGTCCGGGCAACTTGCGGATGAGCTTCTCGGTGCAGCACATATAGCCCACCGACGGTCCACCGAAGGTCATCGGAATACCAAGGCTCTGTCCGTCGCCCACGGCAACGTCAGCGCCCCACTCACCGGGAGTCTTCAGCACGGCAAGGTCGGCAGCCACACTGTTGATAACGAAGAGGGCCTTGTTGGCATGAGCCTCGTCGGCCATGCCTGTGAAGTCCTCCACATTACCATAATAATTAGGCTGCTGCACAATCATTCCCGCAACGCCGCCCTGGGCTATCTTGGCAGAGTAGTCGGCGCGGTCGGTGACACCATCCTTTGCCTTCACCATCTCTATCTCCACACCATGGAAATGGGCGTAGGTATTCACCACCTCCACAATCTTCGGGTCGATAGTCTCCGAGAGGAGCACCTTGTTGGCCTTCTTGGCTGCGGCGATGCACATGAGCATTGCCTCAGCAGTGGCTGTGGAACCGTCGTACATCGAGGCATTGGAGACATACATGCCCGTGAGTTCAGCCATCATCGACTGATACTCGAAGATATAATGGAGTGTGCCCTGTGAGATCTCCGCCTGATAGGGAGTATAGGATGTAAGAAACTCCGAACGCTCCACGATGCTCGGGATGACGGATGGAGTGTAGTGGTCGTAAGTGCCGGCACCTGCGAAACAGGTGAGCTGTGTGTTCTTCTCGCCCAATGCCTTGAACCACTGGCGTATTTCCAGTTCGCTCTTAGCCTCGGGCAGGTCATAGTCGCCCTTGAACCGTATGCTCTCGGGCACCTCGGCATAAAGACCGTCCAATGAAGAGACGCCTGCCTTTGCCAGCATCTCCCTAAGGTCTTCTTCCGTATGTGGGAAAAACTTGTAAGTCATAACTGTCTTGTTTACTCTTCGTTCTTGCAGTGCTCCTCGTATGCGGCTGCATCCATGAGGTTGTCAAGCTCTGAAGCGTCAGAGAGCTGCACCTTGATAATCCAGTTCTCGAAGGCATCCTGGTTGAGCAGTTCGGGAGCATCCTCAAGAGCCTCATTCACCTCAACTACAGTTCCGCTGACAGGAGAAATAAGGTCGCTGGCAGCCTTCACGCTCTCAACGGCACCGAAGTCCTCGCCAGCCTCTACCTCGTCGTCCACTTCGGGCATATCCACATACACCACATTACCCAAGGCGTGCTGTGCATAGTCGGTGATACCAACATAACCATACTCGCCTTCAACTCTCACATACTCGTGTGACTCAGAATAATAGAGTCCTTCAATAACTTTTGCCATATCTTTAATCTTTTAATATTTAATTCCTAATTCCTAATCCCTAATTCCTAATTTTTCTTATAGTGTTTCTCATAGAACTTCTTCTTCACCACCACTCCGGGGAAGGTCTTCTTGCGTATCTGCACCTCAAGCGGTGTGCCGAGCTTGTTGAACGGCACCTTCACGAGAGCCATGCACACGCTCTTGTCGGTGGAAATAGTGTGATAACCGGTGGTCACCTCGCCCACAGGTTCGCCATCCTTCAATACGGTGTAGCCGTGGCGGGGGATGGCCTTGCCTTCAAGTTCTATGCCTACAAGTCGGCGCTCCACTCCGTTCTCTTTCTGATCCACGAGAGCCTCGCGACCGATGAACTCCGGCTTGTCGAGCTTGCAGAATATGCTCAGGCCTGCCATCACGGGAGATATGTCGGCAGAGAGCTCGTCGCCGTAGAGCGGCAGTCCCACCTCAAAGCGCAGTGTGTCGCGGCAACCCAATCCGCAGGGTTTGCAGCGTCCGCTGGCGATGAGCTTGTCCCAGCACTCGCGGATGTAATCATGCGTGCCGTAGATTTCAAATCCGTCCTCACCCGTATATCCGGTGCGGCTCACGATGACGGTGCAAGCCTCGTCCGAGCAGCAGCAGTCGCCCTTGAGGCAGATGGTCTTGACGGTGTAGAATGTGAGTTCAGCGCACTTCAATCCGAGCACCTCCTCTACCACCTTCTCAGAGTCGGGACCCTGCACGGCCAACTGTCCGTAGAAGTCGGAGCGGTTCTGTATGTCGATGTCGTAGCCCTTGGCGTGCTCGGTCATCCATGCCCAGTCCTTGTCGATGTTTGCGGCGTTGATGACGATGAAGAAGTCATTCTCGCCCATCTTATAGACGAGCAGGTCGTCCACCGTTCCGCCGTTCTCGTAGCACATCATGCCATAGAGGATCTTGCCAGGCTCCATGCCGCGCACATCGTTGGTGAAGATATGATTGACGTAAGCCTCGGCATCGGGACCCTTGACTGTCACCTCGCCCATGTGGGACACGTCGAACACACCGCAGGCACCGCGCACAGCCTCGTGCTCGTCCTTGATGTCAGAATACTGGATAGGCATGTCGAAGCCGCCGAAGGGGCTTATCAAGGCTCCGAGAGCCACATGCTTGTCATAAAGACACGTTCTTTTATTTTCTTCCATAGTTTTTATTTTAAGTTTTTAATTATAAATTCCCAAGCAACAACTCCACAAATTCCTGCTTCCTGAGATTGAGTATCGCCTCGTCGAGATTGTCGGGCAGTGCCTGCTGCAGGGCCTCGGCATCGAGCATTGTCCCGCGCAGGGGCTTGAGTATCATGGCATCCACGTCGCCCACTATGAAATAGTCGCCGAGCATAGCCACACTGCGTATCTCGCCGTTCTTCAGCTCCAGGCGTATCTCGAAGTCGCCCACGTTGTCAATCCTGCCCTTGCGGGTGATGGTGTATTTGGGATTGTTGCCATAGATAAACTCGTCGGTCAGGTATTCACGTTCGATTTCCTCAATGCCACGCACGTCATCCTCAGTGAGACGGATCTCGCCATCGCAGAGATTGTCGCGCACGAACTGCTTGAACTGCTCGATGTCCATCGTGGTGTAGTCCTTCAGCAGGGCAATGCGCTGCCTCACGCTCTCCACGCCCTTGCTCACGAGTTTCTCGTCGCTCGGGGTGATGGCTCCCACCATGTTCTCCATGTTGGTGTCGTATAGCATGGTGCCATGCACTATGCTTCGCCCTGAGCCGCGCTGTCCCCGCCGCGAGACATGATAGAAGGCATTGCCCGACACCTTGCGGTCGCCAATCATCACGTCGTTGCGCCCGCTGGCCTTGGCATCCACGCCCATCTTGCGCAGCACGAGCACCACCATATTAATATATCTATTGAAAGTGAATCCCACTGCCTCGTCCTTGGTGATATACGAGAACATGATGTTGCTCATGTCGGCATACACGCATCCGCCTCCGCTCTTGCGGCGATATGTCTTGATGCCGCGCTGTCGGCAGAACGGTACGTTCACCTCATTTTCTATCAACTGGTTGCGACCGAAGATAACACTCGGTTCCACCTGCCACATAAAAAAGCTGTCCTGCTCGTCTATGTGGTATGCAACATATTCTTCCATGGCGAGGTAGAAAGACAGTCTTCTGGTCTTCTCCTCAGGCAGTGCGATATACTTCATTCCAACATTCTTTGGTCTGTGTTTTATGAATTATGATGCAAATTTATAAAGAAAATATTTATCTACCAAATATTCTGAGGAAAAAGTTGCTAAATTAAGTGAATACACAAAAGAGAATAGCGAATAATCAGGCAATAGAAGTGATTTTGCCTGTAATTATTCGCTATTCGCTTGTATAAAAAGGGGGTGACTGAAGTCACACGTTTAAACAAATGTTTCGAGGAACTTGACAGTGCCGCTCACCTTCACCGTGTCGGTGGTTGCAGGCAGAAGCACGGTCTCGCCTTCGCGGAATGAACAAGTAGTGCCACAGGAGATGAGGATCTCGCCCTCTCCCTTCAATGCTATGAGAATGACGAAGGAGTCGAGTTCAGAATAGTCGAGCGTCATGGGCTCGGTGAGGTCATACACCGCAGTGGTGAACAATGGGCATGACACGAGCTGGGTTGCCTCGTTCTTGGCGGGAGTGTAGTCAGTGCGGTAGTCATCGAGCACGGTGTAGTCGATGGCCTCGGCAGCCTCGCGGGTGTGCAACTCACGGTAGTTGCCGTCCTTGTCCTTGCGCTTGTAGTCGTAGATACGGTATGTCACGTCGCTCGTCTGCTGTATCTCGGCGATGAACGAACCGCTACAGATGGCGTGGATGCGCCCTGCGGGGATAAAGAAGCAGTCGCCGCTCTTGACCTTGTAGTTGCCGAGTGCGTCGCATATAGTGTCGTCCTCCACCATACGGGAGTATTCCCCGGGAGTGATTTTCTTCTTCAGTCCCACCTTCAGCGAGGCATCCTCGTCGGAATCCATCACATACCACATCTCGGTCTTTCCCATAGGCTTGCCCTGGCGATGAGCCGTCTCGTCGTCAGGATGCACCTGGATGGACAGGTCCTGGCGGGCGTCGATGAACTTGATGAGAAGCGGAAACCTGTCGCCGAACCTCCTGTAGTTGTCCTCGCCCACGAGTTTCTCCTTCATCTCAGCAAGCAGTTCGTTGAGCTTCCGCCCCTTGAACTCGCCTTCAGAGACAACCGATTCATTGCCGGGAACACCCGACACTTCCCAACTCTCACCCACATTGTCCAAGTCGGTCTGCAGGTGCTTGAATGTTACAATTTTGCTGCCGCCCCAAATAGTCTGCTTCAGCAGCGGCTCGAATTTTAATACTTCCATACTAATATAACTACGTTTGGTATCTGGTTTTTACTTAACTTCCCTATCAATTATCCTTCCAAAACGCCGGGGTGAAGAGCAGGAGGACGGTCATTATCTCAAGACGGCCCATGAGCATCAGGAGCGAGGTGATCCACTTGACCACTTCGGGAAGCGTGTTCCACGACATCACCGGACCTATCTCGGTGCCAAGTGTGGGACCCACGTTGCTCACGCAGCTCAGCGCGATGGTTATGGCGTTTGTGTTGTCAACACCCACGGAAATCATTATCGTTGCCGAAACGACGCTCATCAGCACAAACACCGATAGAAACGACAGCAGCGACGGCAACTTGGACTGCGGCACGGTCTGACCGTTGATTTTCACAGGCAACACCGCATTGGGATGCAGTATGCGGCGGAACTCATTGCGGATGACCTTCAGGATCATGACTCCGCGTATGCACTTGAATCCGCCGCTCGTGCTGCCCGCACAGGCTCCGATGAACATGCAGCAGCCTAACACTACCCACGTGATGTGGGGCCACTGGCCGGCATCGTCGTTGAAGAGTCCTGTGGTGGTGATGAACGACACCACCTGGAAGAGCGCACTGCGGAACGCCTGCTCAAACTCATAGCCGCGGGTGGTGATGAGAAGCGACATAATCCACACCGTGGCAACAGTGACCACGCCGATATACAGGCGAAACTCGGAGTTGCGGCAGAGGTCGAGTATCTTGCCCTTGAACACCGACATATAGAGCATCATGAAGTTGATGCCCGAAAGAAACTGGAACAGTATGCCGAGGTATTCGATGAGCGGCGAATGGAAATGCAGAAGCGAGTCGTTGTGAGGGGCAAAACCGCCCGTGGCTGTGGTGGTCATCGAGTAGTTAATACAGTCAAACAACCCCATGCCTGCCGCCCAAAAAGACACGGCGCAAGCCACTGTCAGCACGAGATATATGCTCCAAATCCACTTGGCACTGGTGGAGAGACGGGGATGCAGCTTTGACTTGATGGGTCCTGTGGCCTCGGCGGCGAACACCTTCATGCTTCCGCCCACTATCGACGGAAGCACGGCGATGGTGAAGAACACTATTCCCAATCCGCCTATCCACTGGGTCATCGTGCGCCAGAAGAGTATGCCGTGGGGCAGGTGCTCCACATCGTCGAGGATGGACGCACCGGTGGTGGTGAATCCCGACATCGTCTCGAAATAGGCATTGGTGACATCGGGAATGAAGCCGCCAATGAGGAAGGGGAACATGCCGAAGATACTGAACACCACCCATGCCGCGGTGACCACGAGATAAGCGTCGCGGCGCGACAGGTTGTTGTCGGAGTCACGTCCCACAAACCGCGCTATCAGTCCGCCCATCGTGGTGAGCAGCGTGGAGGCAAGAAACGAGAATGAGTCATCCTCGCCGTACCATATCGACACGGCAAGGCATATCAAAAGGAAACCGGCCTCGATGAACAGCAACTGGCCAATGATGCGAAACAATAACCTGTAGTTAATCATAAAACAATATTTACTGATTCACCCAAGAAAATCAAACAGATGGTGGGGTTTGAAGAACTTCTCCACCTTCTTCATGTCCTGCTCATGGCTGAACACCATCACCGAGTCGCCTGCCTGGATGCGCGAGTTACCGTTGACGAGCATACCCTCGCCATTGCGCACCAGTCCGCCGATAGCCACCCCGAAGGGCAGTCCAAGGTCCTTCACCGCCTTCTTGGTCACGGGTGAACCCTCGGCGGCGGTGAACTCCGCCACGTCGCTGTCAACGAGCATCAATGAGCGCATGTTGCTCACGTCGGCATCGAGCATCATCTGGTAGATATGGCTTGCGGCGATGGTCTTCTTGTTGATGATAGTACCGATGTCCAGTCCCTCTGCCATACTCACATAGTCGAGGTTTTCCACCAAGGCTATGGTCTTTCTCACCCCTAACCTCTTGGCAGTGAGACAGGCGAGGATATTGGCCTCGGCATTGTCGGTGAGGGCCACGAAGGCCTGGGTGTTGCGTATGCCCTCCTCAACGAGCAGTCCCACGTCGCGTCCGTCACCGTGAATCACCATGCAGTCGGTGTCGCTCAGCAGGTAGTTGAGACGCTCGCAGCGTTTCTCGTCCATCTCGATGATTTTCACGTTCATGTAGTCGGGCACGGTGAGTGCGGTTCTCACGGTGGTCTTTCCTCCGCCCATGATAATCACGTTCTTCACGTCGGCATAGTGCTCCTTGCCCACTATTTTGCGTATGTATGGGATATATTCCTTGGCGGTCATGAAATAGGCGAAGTCTGCGTTGTGGAGTTCGTCGTTACCGCCGGGGATGATGGTTTCTCCTCCTCGTTTTATAGCCACTATATGGTAGGGGTCGTCGGGACCGCAAAGCTGCTTTAGTGGCTGGTTGAGTATCTCGCAGGTATCTCGCAGCTTAATCCCGAGCATCACGAGTGCACCGTCGTGCAAGTCCCACCGCTGTCTCACCCAACTGAGTTTCAGACCGTTGATGATGTCGGCGGCTGCAAGCACTTCGGGATAGATGAGCGAGTCGATGCCCAACTTCTCGAAGAAAGGCTTGAGCTTAGGGTCGAGATACTCATAGTTGTCTATTCGCGCCACGGTCTTCTTTGCCCCTATGCCGTGGGCGATGATACATGCGTTCATGTTGCGGCTCTCGTCGGGCGTGACACCCACGAAGAGGTCGGCGTTCTTCACTCCCGCCGTCTCCAGGTCCTTGATGCTCGTGGGCGAGCCTTGCATGGTCATTATGTCATAGTCACTGTCCAGCCCCTCCAAGCGGCTGCCGTCCTCGTCCATCAGCGTACAGTCCTGATGTTCCTTCGACAGCAGTTTGGCAAGATGTGTGCCAACGGCTCCGGCTCCTCCAATAACGATCTTCATTTCCTTTTACACCTTATTTATATATAGTATCGACTATCGTCTCATTGTCCATTCCGATTATCTCGCGCAACTGGGCTATAGTGCCGTGCTCCACGAAATGGTCGGGCATACCGATGCGCTTCACCTTGGCCTGATAACCATGGTCCTGAAGCCACTCCGTCACCGCCGAACCGAATCCGCCGTTGCGCGCCCCGTCTTCCACGGTCACTATCTCCTTGAACTTACTGCCTATCTCGGTGAGCAACTTCCCGTCGAGCGGCTTCACAAACCGCATGTCATAATGGGCGGCGGTCTTTCTGCGTATTCCGTCCTTCTCAGCCTCGGCGATGGCGGCAGCCACGTCGTTGCCTATGGGACCGAGAGTAAGCACGGCCACGTCGTCACCGTCCTTGAGCTTGCGTCCCATTCCCGGTTCAATCCTCTCCAACGGGCATTGCCACTCGTCCTTCACCCCGCATCCGCGCGGATAGCGGATTACCCACGGGCCCATACCGTCCAACTGGGCGGTGAACATCATCCGCCGGAGTTCCCACTCGTCCATGGGCGAACAGATGGTCAGGTTGGGCACAGGGCGCAGGGCTGCAATGTCGAACGCACCGTGGTGCGTGGGTCCGTCCTCGCCCACAAGTCCCGCCCTGTCGAAGCAGAACACCACATGCAGGTTGAGTATCGCCACGTCGTGGATGATATTGTCGTATGCCCTTTGGGCGAATGCACTGTATATGTTGCAGAAAGGCACGAGCCCCTCCTTTGCCAGTCCTCCGGCGAAGGTGGCGGCATGTCCCTCGGCTATGCCCACGTCGAATGTCCTCTCGGGCATCTCCTTCATCATGATGTTGAGCGAGCAGCCCGAAGGCATTGCGGGAGTGATGCCCACTATCTTGGGATTCTGCTTGGCCAGTTCGAGTATGGTGCGTCCGAACACCACTTGGTATTTCAGCGGCTGTCCCGGCTTGTGCTCCAGTATGCGCTCACCCGTATCCACGTCGAACTTGCCCGGAGCGTGCCATATCTGCGGGGTTTTCTCGGCAGGGGCATATCCCTTGCCCTTCACCGTGTGCAGGTGCAGTAACTTGGGGCCTGACATATTCTTCAGCTGGCGCAGTATTCTCACCAGTTCGTATATGTTATGCCCGTCGAAAGGTCCGAAATACCGTATGTTCAGTCCCTCGAAGATGTTCTGCTGATGGCTGATTGCCGACTTCAGGGCATTGCTCAGCCGCATGAGTCCCTTGCGGCGGTCTTCCTCCAGGTAGCCCCTCGAGTGAAGCCATTTTGATGCCTTGAAGCGCAGTGCGTTGTAGGTCTCGTTGGTGTTAAGTCCAAGCAGATATTGCTTCATGCCCCCAACACTGCGGTCAATCGACATGTTGTTGTCGTTGAGTATGATGAGCATGTCGTTGGGATATTGCGACACGTTGTTAAGCCCCTCGAAGGCGAGACCGCCGCTCATTGCGCCGTCGCCGATGACGGCAACCACGTGGCGCTTGCGGTCGCTTCCGCTCTCGGCTGAAATCTTGTTGGCAACAGCCATGCCGAGGGCTGCGGATATGGAGTTGCTGGCATGACCGCACTCGAATGTGTCATACTCGCTCTCCTCAGGCGAGGGGAATGGCCTCACGCCGTGCAGCTTGCGGTTGGTTGAGAACTTGTCGCGCCTGCCCGTAAGTATCTTGTGGCCGTAAGCCTGGTGTCCCACGTCCCATACGATTCTGTCCTCCGGCGTGTCGTAAACGTAATGCAGTGCCACGGTCAGCTCCACCACTCCAAGACTGGAGGCGAGATGTCCGGGGTTCACCGACAGTTCGTTGACGATGTCTTCCCTCAGTTGTTTGCACACTTCCGGCAGCTTGTCAACCGGCAGTTTCCTGAGGTCGTCGGGGTAGTTAATCTTGCCAAGAAGGCTCATATCATTTGTTTCCAAAATATCTATCTTTAGTATTCAAAGTGCAAAGATACATCTTTTATTTTAAATAATCGAATATATTGGCAAATATTTGAAAAAAAAATGTTTATTTCGTGATTATGGCAGCCCATCCGCCTCCCGATGCAAGATGTATGTCGAGTTTGTCGCCCGCCTTCACTTTTTGCATTGTATGGCTATAGTCGGTGGCTTCCTTCCCGGCGTTTACACCATCGGCAAAGACATCTGCCTCGTATGTTCCCTCGCCGAGGAATGACAGGTCGATAGTGAGGTCGCGCGCTGTCCAGTCGGTCATCGCCGCCACATACCATGTGTTGCCCTTGCGCCTTGCCACCGCGGTGTATTCGCCCATGCGTCCGTCGATTGCCACCGTCTCGTCATACACGGTGGGTATGCGGGCGATGAAGTCGGTGCACTCCTGTTCGCGCTCATATTTTGTGGGACTGTCGGCAAGCATCTGTAGCGGTGCCTCGAATGTGGCGTACATGGCCATCTGGTGCACCCTCGTTCCCTGGCTCATGGGGTGGTCGTTGTTGCCGAAGAAGTTGTCGCGGTGTGCGTTGTCCATGGCTCCGGGGGTATAGTCCATCGGGCCTGTCAACATTCTCAGATATGGTATTGTCACGTCATATCGCGGCTGGTTGTGCAGCGGTCCGTCGCCCACTCGCGGTTCCCACTTCGAGTTCTCCAGTCCCTTTACTCCCTCGAAGTTGAGGATATTGGGATATGCCCGCTGTATGCCTGAGGGTTTGAGTCCGTGATAGTCGAGCAGCAGGTGATGGCGTGCGGCACTCTCGGCTATTTTGTATGCCGATACAATCACCTCCTGGTCGTCGCGGTCGAAGAAATCCACCTTGAATCCCTTTATCCCCATGTCGGCGTAGCGTTTCATCACTGCATCTGTCAGGGCTATGTCGTTCTGCGGGTTACTGCCGATGAGGTTGCGCCAGCTCGACCATAGTATGATGCCCACTCCCCTGCGCTGTCCGTAGGCGATGAGGGTTTCGAGGTCGATGTCGGGATTCAGGTCGTCGGTGAGCGACTCGCCTCCGCTCCATCCCTCGTCGATGATGATGTATTCGAGGTTGTTCTTGGCGGCGAAGTCGATATAATACTTATATGTTGGCGTGTTCATTCCCGACTTGAAATCCACGCCCGTGATGTTGGTGTTGTTCCACCAGTCCCAAGCCACCTTTCCCGGCTTTATCCACGACGTGTCGGCTATCCTGCACTTCGGGGCAAGCAACTGCGCCACGTCCGAGTTCATTATCTCCCTGTCTTCCTTAGCCACCACCACGGCTCGCCACGGCAATGCCTGCCCTTTATTGATTCGGGCGATATAGCCAGCCCTCTTCGTCGGTACGAGATTAAGCCTTGCATATCCGCCTATCTCGCTCTCTATGGGATATGGTGCAAACTGTGCCCTGAGCGAGTTGCCCTCGCCCTTCACGAGCATCATCCCGGGATAATCTTCCACTCCTGCGTCCATAACCACTGCCCTACCCACTGCGGGCACTGTCACTGCCATAGGAGTGATGGAAAGAGAGTCGTCGAACATCTCAGAGAGGCATTGCTCGTCGTAGTATGACTCAAAGCTGTAGCACCAACGCTCACCGCCACGGTTATCGTTGACGTATGGCACAAATGCCTCGCAGTCAGAGGGAAACCGGAACTCGGCTGTCTCACGATCCACCGTAGCTGCCTTCTTAACTCCCGAAAGGATCCTGTAGGCTGCGAATCCGTCATACGCCCTCAGTTCCACCTTGGCTCCCGTCTTGAAGGATAGTGTCACAGTGTTGTATCTGTCTCTTATCTCGCTGCGCTTGGCGTAGAACACGTTTTCGGTCTTATCCACTGCTGTCATTTTCGACGCACTGGCCTTGCCAGCAATAACCTCCTTTCCGCCAATGGTTATGCCCACTGCCGAGGGTTCGGTCACGGTCATTCCGTCGTAGTCGATGCTCCACGTCATACCGCCACTACATTCTGCGGTCACCTTCAGCCTTCCGTCGGGTGATGTCACTATAGTCTTGATGCTATTGTCAGCTGCCCATGCCGCATTTGCGGTCATCACAAGGGCGATTACGGTTTTTATTATTCTCTTCATGTTACGTGTTATAAGTTATTGCAATAATAAGTTGAAATTTCGGTGCAAAGGTAACATAAAAAAACGAAAAACAATATGTTTTCATGGCGTTTATACTAATTTAACGCTTATATTATTTCTTTTGAAAACATATAAGTTCGCTCTTGGAATAATAGGACACATAGTCGATTGAACGTGTTTCAACCGTACAGGTCGAAAAAAGCGGAAAGTGATACAAGTTTTTCGGCGAAACGCTTGTTTATATCAAAGAATTATGTTATCTTTGTGCGCAAAATTGCGAAACAATAATCAGAAACAATGAAAATAATTCATACAAGCGACTGGCACTTGGGACACGTGCTATACAACTATCAGCGCGAGGAGGAACAGCGCGCCATGCTCGACCAAATGGTGGAAGCAGTCGGGAAGTACATGCCCGATGCATTCGTCATATCGGGCGACGTGTATGACTCGGTTCAGCCTACCGCCTCGGTGCAGACAATGCTCACGGAGGCACTCGTGAGAATACACAATGCCCATCCGGAGATGCTCATCGTGTGTATCGCCGGCAATCACGACAGCGGCAGCCGCCACACCATATTCCGCACACCATGGAGGGTGCTGAACGTGGAGATGGTGGGCAGCATATCGCGCGACAGCCGCTTGGAGGACTATATATATAAGGTGGAGGGCAAGGGATATATCGTGGCGGTGCCGTTCGCGGCCGAACGATTTATGCCTGAGGATGTTTTTGCACGACTTGGCGAGATGGTGGAAGAGATGAACCGCGAAGAGCAGTTGCCCGTGTTCCTCGCCGCGCATATCAGCGTGGCACGCTGCGACTACCGCGGGCACGAGATGGCTACCGACGACAATATCGGAGGGCTCAACTGTCAGGAAATCAGTGAGCTTGGCAACGGATATGACTATGTGGCCCTCGGGCATATACACAAGCAGCAACAGCTTGACAGCGTGGGCAGGGTGTTCTATAGCGGCACACCGATAGCCATGAGCTTCGACGAGGTGTATCGGGGCAACCGCCACTCGGCGCTGCTCGTGGAATGTGACAAACATAAGGCATCACCGAAGGTTACGCCTATAGAGATTAGCAATCCCCGTCCATTAGTGAACATCCCGCAGGAGGGGTTCGCCCCATGGGAGGAGGTAAAGCTGGAGTTTGCCGACTATCCCCGGGACATACCTTCATATATACGCCTGAACGTGGAGGTTGACGGCTACCTGCCCACGGGTGCCAACGACGAGGCAAGTGCGATAGCCGGGGAAAAGGCCTGCCGATTCTGCCTGATAAACTCTAAGCGCAAGGACAACAGCAGCACCCAAGGCAAGATGCGCACATTCACCACGTCGGAGTTCAAGCAACTCGACACCACCGAAGTGGCGAGGATGTGGATAGAGTCGAAGGGACACGTGTTCGACGAGAGTATGAGGGAGATTCTCGAGGAGGTGAAAACTCTACTGATTTTAAACACAGAGACACAGAGAGACAGAGGGAATAATTAAGTTTAAGGAAGATACAGAGATAATAACTCTGTAACTCTGTTTTAAAAAAATGAATTATGAAAATACTCAAGCTGCATATATACAACATTGCCTCGATTGAGAACGAAATGATCGACTTCACGGAATCGCCCCTCGGCGACAGTGACGTATTTCTGATTACAGGCAAGACGGGGTCGGGCAAGACCACCATCCTCGACGCCATATGCCTTGCACTCTACCGCACTACGCCCCGACTGTGGCAATGCTCGGGGGTGAAGGTGGAAAACAACAGCGACAAACTCGCACTCGACGACCCGCGACAACTCATGCGGCGCAACACGGGAGAAGCCTTCGTCATACTGACATTCGAGGGTATCGACGGACATGAATATGAGGCGGAATGGCATGTGCAACGCGGCAAGAAGAAAAAGCCCAACGTGAATCTTGACCCCGCCACATGGTCGCTGAAGGACATCACATCGGGCAAGGAATACACAGGACGAGGCGAGAAAGTGAACGAAGTGAGGGATGCCATACGACTGGCTGTGGGACTGGAGTTCAGCCAGTTCTGCCGCACAACCATGCTGGCACAGGGTGAGTTTACACGATTCCTCAAGAGCAGCGAGAAGGAAAAGGTGGAAATACTTGAAAAAATCACACACTTCACTGAATACACCCTGATAGGCAGACGTATATACGAAATCACATCGGAAAAGAAGAAGGCTCTCGACGAGGCGCTCATAAAGGCTCAGGACACAGGTCTCGGCGACGAGGAACTGGCAGCCCTGCATGAGGAGACAAGGACTATCGAGAGCACGATGAAACTGAAAGGGGAAGAGAGGAAACTGCTCGCGCGCAAAAGTCAATGGTTAACGGACGACACTAAGCTGAAGGAAGAAAAATCGGTTGCCGAGAGCAGTTTGAGAATGGCTGAGGAATTAATTACCACCGACAATTTTAAGGATAACGAACTGACAGTCAAACAATGGCGCGACACCGCCGACGCAAGGACGGCACTGAAGGAAAGGAAGAATGCTGAGGCAGCTGCCGGAAAATACGAAGAGCAACTAAAGGAACTTGCCGAGACATACCGCTCCCTCATCGGAGGCATCGCCTACTATGAGAACCTGCAGAAGGAAAAGAATGACGCATACGCTCTCGTAAAGAAGTATATAGCGGAAAATGCAGACAAGGAACCCCTATACGACAAGGCTGACGCTATTGCCATTCAGCTCAAGCAGATAGATGCCGACCGCATCAGGATTGGCAATGAGAAAAGAAAGATTACTGACAACAGTAGGACTCTCGCCGAATCTCTTGTGCCGCAATTCAACAAGGCGGAGAAGGCACTTGCAGATGCCAACGAGACTATCAGGCAACACGAGAACGAAATCAAGACGCGCGAGGAAGAACTCGACGCCATGGGCATGAACGCACTTTATAAGAAGCAGCAGGACACATCGGGCCTGGTCTCTCTCATAGACCACGCCAAGACCATGCTCAACAATCTCGACAATGTCAGGAAGGCTTTTAAGGAAAGGGGCTTGCAGCTCGACAAGACCCGCGCCGAACTGGATGATAAATCAAGAAAGGCTGAGGAAATGGAACCTGCAATCACAACTGCCAAGACAAGGATGGAGGCCAAGGAGGAATTGCTCAACAAGCACAACAACACCGTGGAGAAATGGGCGGTGAACATGCGGCACTCACTGCATGTGGGGGACGACTGTCCCGTATGCAGACAGAAGGTCAACTCCATACCTGAGGAATCCATAATCCAGGAACTGTATCTGCAAGTTAAGGAACAATACGATACAGCAAAGCTGGAATACGACGAACTGCTGAAAAAATGGAACAAACTGACGGCGGAAGTCAATGCCGACAAGAACGCCTTCCAGCGCGACATGCAGGCTCACGACAACGACAAGTCGGTGGCAGAGGCAGAACTCACCGCCAAAGACGCTTGCCGAAAATGTGGCATCACGACATTGGAGGACGACATACGCCAACAGTTGGACGCCCTCATGGCATCATCCCTAAGACAGGGCGAGGAACTGAAAAGAGCAATCGCTGCCGGGGAAGCGAAGGACAAGGAAGTCAAGACGTTGCGCAAGTCACTGTCGGCCATGAGAAAGAATACGGAAACAGTGCTGCAAGTGGCACTTGAGAAATGCAAGGCGGCCAAGGACTCATGCGAAAAGGCCATCGAGACCTCCAACATCGTAATCAAGACAGCAGAGGAGGCTATCGGTCAGAACACCACCGCCATCAACGAATACATCCCCGAACCTGAATGGACGGAAGAGCCGAAGGAATATGCCGCCAAACTGACGGCAGCGGCAAAGGCATACCGCGACAAGCAGCAGGAAAAGAACACCCTGGAAAAGGGACTTGAACAATTGGCGAACATACTGGACAACACCCGCGACACACAGCGTAACATACTCGCCGCCCTGCCCGACTGGCACAGGATTGAAGCCGCGGAATGTAGGCGCAACAACTCATTGGTGTCGGAGATGAACTCGCTTGCAAACTCTGTCATATCCAACATCGCCCTCGGCAACAAGGCTAAAGAATCAATCTCAAAAGCCCAACAGCAAATCGGCTCTTATCTCGACGGCAACCCCGCAATGGACATCAACATATTGGAGAAACTTGGCAGCCTCTCTCCAGCTTATATAGATACCATTGAGGCGGAATGTCAAAGGCTGAGATCGGACATCCAGAAACATCAGGCCTTGCTCGCAAATGTCAATTCGCGCATTCAGGCACATCTTGACAACGAGATAAGCCAACTGATAACCGAAGAGGACAATGTGGAGACATTAGGCGACAACATCCTGACGCTTGACACGGAAATAAACCGACTCAACCAGGACTACGGAGCAAAGAGGAAAACCATCGAGGACGACAAGGCGAAGAAGGCGAGCGTGGCACTGCTGAAGGAACAGGCGGACAAGGCACAAGAGGAATACGACCGCTGGTATCGCGTGAACACACATATCGGCGACGCCACCGGCTCAAAGTTCCAGAAGATTGCCCAGAGCTATATCCTCGGCAGTCTTCTGAATTCAGCCAATGTTTATCTGCGGCGGTTGGCACCTCGATACACCCTGCATGCCGTGCCCGGCACATTATACATATCACTTGAGGACGCCTACCAAGGTTTTGCCTCGCGTGGCACCGACTCGCTGAGCGGCGGCGAAAGTTTCCTAGTCTCCCTTGCCCTCGCCTTGGCACTTGCCGACATAGGCGACAGCCTCTCGGTTGACACCCTCTTCATCGACGAGGGTTTCGGCACCCTGAGCGGCCAGCCCCTCACCAATGCCATCCACACCCTGCGCACCCTCCACAGCCAGAGCGGCAGACACGTGGGCATAATCAGTCACGTGGAAGAGGTGAAAGCCAACATCCCCGTACAGATACAAGTAATCCAGGAGGGCAACAACTCAAGCAGCACCATAAGGGTGACATGCGAACAAGGCAGCTTGGTTACCTTTGACGACAGAAAAAACATTGAAACGTGATTACTGATTATGAAAAGTTGGGGATTTCGTTGGGTATTTCATAAAATGCAAAATGCCAAACAGCTATCTTTTAGCTATTTAGCATTTTTAGAAGTACGCCTGATAGGACTCGAACCTACACGTCTGAGACACTAGATCCTAAGTCTAGCGCGTCTACCAATTCCGCCACAGGCGCGATTTGCGGGTGCAAAGGTACGACTTTTTTTTTATTTAACCAAATCTTTTCGCAGTTATTTTGATAAAATCGCTCTCGCCGCCTCTATTATAGTGTCTTCGCCACTAAGAAGGTCTGACTGAAGAAGATCAACACGCACGTCGGGAGAGATGCCAAACTCAGTGTCCTGCTTCTCTACATCATACATCGGACAGGCACTGAAACGGACACTCCAACCGTTGGGCAGGCTCGACGAGAAAGGCAAACCCGCTCCGCCGCCGGTGTGGTCGCCCACGATGGTGGCAGTGGGACACTGCTTCATATACTTGACAAACTCATTGGCGGCACTATATACACCACGGTTGGTGAGCACACACACGGGCTTGTGCCAACGGATGTTGGACGAGGGGTCAAGCCACTGCTCCTCCAAGGACGAGAAATCGGAATGGCCCGCACCTGTCTTGTGCTGCATATATCCCACCATAGTGCGCTCGTTGAAGAAGCGGGCTGCAAGGCGCTCGGCATACAGAAGGTTGCCGCCGCCATTGTCGCGGATGTCAAGGATAAGCCCCTGGCAGAACATGAGGTTGATGAACATCTTGTCGAGATTGCCCTCGCCAATGCCATCCAGAAAGCTCTCATAACGCACATAGGCGATATTGTCGTCAAATATGCGATAGGACAGTCCGGAGGCTATCTTATAGTCTGTGCCAAGATAACGGCGGTAGAGCGTGTCGCTGCTGTTGGCAGGATAGCCTTCCTTCCAACTCCAATAGCGTGAAAAATCGCCTGTGGAAGAGAGGTTTACATGACCGTCCTTCACCTCGGCAAGCATCTCGGAGAGCACCTCGAAGAGCTGGTCGGAATTCATGGTGACATCGATGCGCTTGGAATAGCGGGCACGCACCTCGTTCCAGTCGAGACCGTAGGCCTGGCGCTTGTAGTCGAAGAAGCAGTAATGTTCGTCCATTATCTTCCACAAAGCCTCGAAATTGCCTTGCGGCGAGTTGTCGTATTCGTCAACATCCACGCATGAGACCAAGGAGAGAGACGCGATACACATTATTATATATATAATACACTTTTTCATGGGCGATAACTGATGATTGAGAATTTCTTGACGAATCCGAACATAAAGCGATGGGAATAGACGTGAGACTTCAGTCCGTTGACATCGGCCTGCTGTATGTCGCCGAGATAACCGAGGCGCAGGGTGGTGGTACGGCTGACATTGAAGTCTGCCATAAGCTGGTGGCGCATGGTGGGCGACGAGACGAAGGTGGTGGGCACGATGTTGTGGTCGTAGTTGCCACGGCTGAATATCTCGTAATACGACTGTCCGTAGTTGGGCGAGAACATCACACCCACTAGCGGCAACTGAGTCTCATAGCGCAGGGCGGCATTGCGACCGAAGAGGCGGAAACGCCAGGTTGCCACTCCTGTGGGCATAATATTCAGCGAGAGCCTGCCCTGTGCGGGGTTGTTGCTGTTGTAGGTGTTATAGATAAATCCGACGTTGGCGGCAGTCATACCTCCCGCTTCGAGAGTGAGACGGCCAGAGAGGAGGGTCCAGCGGCGAAGGCGTCCTATGAAGAAGGTGTAGTCGCCCTGCAGTTCCTCCACCTGGTCGGGACGGTCGTTGACATGGGCGAAGTTGGCCTGATGCTCCATGAGCGTGTGCCATGCGCGGTCCTTACGGGCGCGGTCGGTGGTGTAGAGATATGTGACGCCCGCCCCCGAGAAATGCTCTTGGGAGAGATAGGTGTCGAGGATACGGGTGGAGCCAATGCCTATCTGATATGAGGATGTGCGCTGCACGTCCTGTGCCGCCACCGATATTGGCACGAGGGCGAGAATGAGGGATATTAATTTAGATGTCATCGGGGAAGAGATTTAGTTGACCGGTTATTTCGTCTCTTACTTGCCGTTCGCTCTTGCCGGCATCAGGGTCGAGATTGACTTCCTCTTCCTTGTCGTCTGCATCATCCCCTTCATCCCCGGCAGGAGGCTCAGGCCAACGAGTAGGCTCAAGTTCCTCGATGTTCTCGATTTGCCATGTGGTGATGCGCTTGCCCTTGGCCTTGAATCCCTTGACGGCGATGAATTGCTCGGCATCTATCTCCATAGGCTCGCGGAAGGCGTCGTTGCCGCCGAAGGTGACCTTGATGCGCGGATAGACCTGACAGGTGAGGAGTATCTCCTTGCTGGCGGGATTCTCGCCAAGATAGTTCTGCTTG
>JALFIX010000023.1 GCA_022775105.1 Prevotella sp.
GGAGACTACTCGATGAACAGTGCCATGGACCAGCAGCTCATGCGCAACGTGGAGATGTACGTGCTGCAGAACATGAGCCGCGGACAAATCAACCTGGAGGAGATGGCAACGGCAATGGGCATGGGAAGAGTGCCTTTCTTCCACCGCATCAGGGCCATCACACAGAAGACCCCGGCAGAGCTTGTACGCGACCTGAGACTGAGACATGCCTGCACACTGCTCGAACGCACCGACATCAACCTCTCGGAACTTGCCATCAACGTGGGATTCATCACGGCTGAAAACTTCATCAACATATTCAAGGAAAGATTCGGAATGTCGCCACTCGAATACCGACTGGCACACCGCAGGAGATGACATAAGAAACTGTAAATGAAGATTAGGATAATACTCCTGGTTGTCGTGTCCATCGTGCTACAAAGCAGCGACACGGCAATCAGACAGGTTTTAGAGAAAGACGGGGTGGTGTTCACCCACAACAACAGCGTGACGCTACTGACATCGGGACAAGAGAAATTCGACGACATGTTTGAGGCCATCAGACAGGCTAAAAGCAGCGTACACCTTGAATATTTCAACTTCCGCAACGACTCGATTGCCTCGGCTCTGTTCGACCTGCTGCGCCTGAAGGCGAAGGAGGGCGTGGAGGTGCGCGCACTGTTTGACGGATTCGGCAACGACTCCAACAACCGTCCGCTCAAGCGACACCATGTGGAAGCATTGAGACGCGACGGCATAGAGATATACGAGTTTGACCCTGTCAGATTCCCATGGGTTAACCATGTCTTCACCCGTGATCACCGCAAGATTGTAGTGATTGACGGCAACGTGGCTTACACGGGAGGAATGAACGTGGCTGACTATTATATAAAAGGTACGGAACAGGTGGGACAATGGCGAGACATGCACTGCCGCATCGAGGGCGGTGCGGTGAACCAGTTGCAGATGATATTCCTCAGGATATGGAACAAGGTGACCGAGCAGAACGTATGGGGAAGCAAGTACTTCAGGGCATACGAGAAAGTGGAGATGAAGGGACTGAAACCCGACACCACCGCATCGGCGCACAAGCAGGTGGTGGGAATAGTGAACCGCGAACCGCGCACTTCAAACCGTATCATACGCAACTTCTACGTGAACGCCATCAATGCAGCCAAGGACAGCATCAAGTTAGTGAACCCCTACCTCACCCTAAGCTCAAAGCTGAAAAAAGCCCTGAGAAAGGCAGCAGAGAGAGGAGTGAAAGTGGAGATTATGGTATCGCTGAGGAGCGACATCCCGCTGACACCAGACTGCGTGTTCTACAACGTGCACAGGCTGATGAAGCACGGATGCCATATATATCTCTACCGTCCGGGATTCCACCACACCAAGGTGATAATGGTTGACGGAAAGTTCTGCACTGTGGGCAGTGCCAACCTGAACGCACGCAGCCTGAGATTCGACTATGAGGAGAACGCAGTGATACTCGACCGCCACGTCACCGCGGAGCTGGAGCGACTCTTCGACAACGACAAGTCAGACTGCGACATACTCACCGAGGAATACTGGGACAGATGGCGCACACCGTGGCAGAAGTTTGTGGGATGGTTTGCCCACCTGCTTACGCCCGTTCTTTGATGCACTTGGCGGCATGGTGGACAAAGAGGTCGTACTCTTCCTTGGCCATACCGTAGATTACAGGCAAGGAGTCCTCGTAACGGTAGAGGATTTCCCTCATGTTGTGACACGCCAATTCATACGTCGGCCATTCCTTACTGTTGGCTTCAGTGACGATATTGGAAAAGAATTTTGCAGCTTCCATGCGCCTGTTCTGAGCCAGAAGACACATGCTTCTGACTTTGACATAATCCTCCCTGGCTTCCTCATCCACACTGACAATATCAATCTTGTCAAGGTACTTGCCAGTCTCCGCCGCCCGTCCGAGCATCAGGAGTGCCTTGGCAAGCAGGATGTTGACATTTGAGTCGTCGGGAGACAGGTAGTTGAGCTTGAACAAGATATTGATACTGTCATTATACATTTCCAACTTGTCGCAGCACAAGGCATAACAGAACATCCATTTAGGGTTGTCTGGCTGGTCTTCCATCAGATCCTTGTAAATTTCGAATGCTTCTTCGTATTCGAACGTGCCGTAGAGTACCTTGGCATAAAGTTTCTTCACCTGCACACTGTCGGGTCTAAAATCAAGACACTTAGCCAAGTTTTCCTGCGCCGTAAAACGGTCACCATCCATATCCAGCAGTGCCCTTAGATAACAAAGCTCAAAACTGTCCTCGCGGTCGTGGTCATAATTTGCCAATATGTCCTTGGCTATGTCATGGTTCTTGCGGCGTATGAAATGCTTGACGAGACCGGGCATGTCATCCTCGAACAATGTGTCGCGGAACACAAAGTTGCCGGCAATGACAACAGGCGAGCCTGCGTAGCCGTCGCCCAATATGTCTTCATAGTAGTTGCTATTGAAGGGATTACGGAAACTGCTTGCATACGGGAACAACTCGAAGAAGCGATAGAGAGACTGAAGGTAGTTGCGGCGCAGGATGGCGGGATTGCTCATCCAGTCCTGGTAATTTGTTTCCCTGGGCGGCATCATCTTGCACTGCTCCATTATTTCGTCTGGCATCTTGTCCATAATGGAGAGGAAGGCAAAGACGAAGGAGTACTTGTCGTTGTCGCATATCGGGGCGTCGAGCATTATGTTGAGAAATCCGTTTTCGCCTCCCGTCTTCTCGATGGCTTCGGCAATGTCGGGATTATCGTGGCTGAAAGGCATGAGCCAGTTGGATATCTCGCTGAAGAAGGTGAAGTGCTTCATGCGGCTGAATCCCTGATAGAAGAGATCCATACCCTGGTTGCGCTTGTCAATAAAACTGCGCATCTTCTCCTCTAATTCCTCCATTTTCTTCTCAGTGTCGCTGCGCCCGAGGATTTCGTCCATCGGGTCATCCTCAACCACTTCCAAACCGTTTTTGGTCAAGCGCATGTTGGAAGCCTTGATAATGTCAGGCATCACCGCCTTCTGGAATTCCTTGGAATCCTTGCCGGCAGAGAGACAGTAGCCAAGCTGGATCTGCAGCTGGGCGATGTCCTCCCTCACAGTGACGTCTTTGTCAACAAGTCGTTTCACCAACTTATTCACATCGGCATTGCATGGATAATACTGCACTGGCAGGTTGAACGTCCATCCCACCAGGGCGTAATGCTTGACGTGAAGGTCGAGCGACTTGCGATAGACGTTGATGAGGAGTTTGGTCTTGAGCGGGTCGTAAGCCATAAGACCGTTGATGGTCATTGCCGATATGATGAGCCTCTGGTCGATATTCTCTACCGTGGGGGTGAGCAGCAGTTGTTCAAGTTCCTCCACGTCGCTCTCCTTGAACATCAGACAGGTGAGCACATACTGGAACATCTGTTGCCTGTATTTTTTCTGTTCCTGGCAAATCACCTTCAGTCTCTGCTGCATGACCTCCGAGTCGCCCTGCAGCTGCATGACAGCGATGTTTGATACGAAGTTCTCAAGGCGTTTCCTTATCTCGTTCCACGACCAGTCCCTACCGCTTGCCCTCACCCTGTTGCGCATCATGAGGAGGTAGTTGTTGTTGGCAGTCATCAAGTCGAGCAACATGTAGTCCTGCCACACGGTAAAGAGCTTGGGTATGAAGTATTTCTCCTTCATACGGTCGTCAGCCGGCTTGTCCTGTCCATTCTCCCACCATTGGCATGACAAGTCCATCTCCATCACCAGTTGCCTGATCTTGTACAACGTGTCGTTGCGGTCACCCCGCCGGGCAATGAATTCCATCATTTTTTCGGCAGGATAATAAAAGTCGCCTCTCGACAAACTACGTATTATGTTTTCGTTAGGGTTGACAAATAAATCACTACGGTATTTGTATCGCATATCGTTTTTATTGTTGTTTTATGTATTTTTCAGCCTTGTCAATATCCTTCTGCCTGGGTCCGATGGCATGTTCAAACCTGATCTTTGGCAGAGCCTTAAGAGACTTCTCGTCAACCTTGAAGTATTTCTCCAACAACTCTGAATAATGAGCCATGCCGTTCTTGTTAAGAGAGTCGCATGCCTGGTTGTATGCCTTGACGAAGACATCATACTGGCGCATACGGTCAACGTCCTTCATCGGTTTGTCCCTGAAGGCCATCACACCCATGTTCCAGTCCATCTTGCGAGTGTCGAACAGCATCTTGTGCTTGGCAGTCCGTGCCATAGTTGCTTGTGGCTCGGTGACGAACATGGCGTCCATCTCGTTGTTGAGCATCATTCGCAACCTGACATTCACGTCATTGATCTGCACCTTGAACACCTTTTCCTTCTGCAGTTTAGCGCTATCCACCACGAAGTCAGCCAACATGTCGGTCACAGAATACCTTGTCATCGCCACCATCTTGTCGTCGAGCTGTTTCAGTTCCTTTATGCGCGAGTTGCGGTTGGTGAGCAGTTGCCAATACGCCCCTGTGGCTATTTGGGCCTTGAGCTTCGCGCCTCGGGCGTTCATCCTTGCCACCCTGACGAGGTCGGAGACAGTTCCCTCCACCCTTCCGTTCATAATGGCTGTGTCGCAGTCAATCTGCGAGGAGTAGTACTTTAGCCTGATGTCGGTCTTTCCGTCGCAGAACCACTTGTATTGCCTTGCCACAAACAAGGGCAGGCAGTCGAGGGTGGGCATCACCGCTATCTTCAGTGCAGCAGAGTCCTCCTTGGCGAGTCTTATCTTTTCCATGCGCGACAGTCTTTTCTGTTCCTGATAGGACTTGCCGCATGATGCCATTTGCGTCATTCCGGCAAGAATCACCGCAAAATATACCAGTTTTCTCATCTTTTTCTATGTTTTTTTCAATTTATGGATGCAAAAGTACAAATAAATTTTGTAATATCAAAAAAAAAACGTACTTTTGTGCCAATATGGCAAAAGACAAGTTAGTTTACGTATGCAGCGAATGTGGCCAGGAGTCACAGAAATGGGTTGGAAAATGCCCGAGCTGCGGGAAATGGAACACGTTCAAGGAGATTAGGGTGGCGGCGGAATCCGTGTCATCCATAGCCAAGAACGCGGCATCTGCATCTTCGCTCGCATCATCTGCGGGCAGGATGCTCAGGGAGAAGCCACGGCCACTGCTGCTCCGCGAGATAAGCACCGAGGAAGAGCCACGCATCGACATGCACGACAGCGAGCTTAACCGTGTGCTTGGAGGCGGACTGGTGCCAGGGTCTATCGTGCTACTTGGCGGCGAGCCTGGCATCGGAAAGAGCACCCTCACACTGCAGACCATACTGCAAATGCCCGAAAGAAACATACTGTATGTCAGCGGAGAGGAGAGCGCACACCAGCTCAAGATGCGAGCCAAACGCATTCCCCACACCGACAGCGACAACGTGCACATCCTGTGCGAGACATCATTGGAGGCTATCTTCGAACATATAAAAGAGGTGAATCCCCACATTGTGGTCATAGACTCCATACAAACGATATCCACCGAGGACGTGGAAACCAGTCCGGGCAGTGTCACACAAGTCAGAGAGTGCGCAGCAGCCTTGCTCCGCTTCGCCAAGACAAGTGGAGTGCCGGTGATTCTCATTGGACATATAAACAAGGAGGGAACGCTTGCAGGACCCAAGATTCTCGAACATATAGTGGATACGGTTATACAGTTTGAGGGCGACCAGCATTATATGTACCGCATTCTGCGCAGCATAAAGAACCGATTCGGCTCAACCTCCGAACTCGGTATCTACGAGATGCAGCAGACGGGACTGCGCCAGGTGAGCAATCCCTCGGAACTGCTGCTCACCCAAGACCACGAGGGACTGAGCGGCATTGCCATATCATCGGCGGTGGAGGGCGTTCGTCCATTCCTCGTGGAGACACAGGCACTCGTTTCCTCGGCGGCATACGGCACTCCGCAGCGCACTGCCACGGGATTCGACCAGAGGCGCCTGAACATGCTGCTTGCCGTATTGGAAAAGCGTGTGGGATTCAAGCTGATGCAGAAGGACGTGTTCCTGAACATAGCAGGAGGACTGCGGGTCACCGACCTTGCGATGGACCTCAGCGTGATAGCCGCCGTGCTGTCGAGCAATGTAGATACCGCCATTGAGACCGGATGGTGCATGGCGGGCGAGGTGGGACTGAGCGGCGAGGTGCGCCCAGTGAACCGCATAGAGCAACGTATCTCTGAAGCTGAGAAACTCGGTTTCTCGCATATCATCATACCCAAATACAACCTCTCCGCCCTAAAGGGCAAGAAATACAACATCGAGGTTATCCCCGTGAAGAAGGTGGAGGAGGCTCTCCGCGCCCTCTTCGGATAAGGACGTAAAGGAAATATATGAAGAAAAAAGAATTATACGACAGAATACTGGAGCATTTCAGGGCTGAGATGCCCGAAGTGACCACTGAGCTTACATACAACACCACGTTCCAACTGCTCGTGGCGGTGATGCTCAGTGCGCAGTGTACAGACAAGCGGGTGAACATGGTGACACCCGCCCTGTTCGAGCGTTTCCCCGATGCGGCACGTCTTGCCGACGCAGACTTCGGCGAGGTGCTCTCGCTCGTTTCATCCGTATCCTATCCCAATGCCAAGTCGCAGCATCTTATCGACATGGCACGGATGCTAATCGAAAAATACGGAGGTGAAGTTCCGCACACACTCGACGAACTCACGTCACTGCCAGGTGTGGGACGCAAGACAGCCAACGTGATGCTATCGGTAGCTTTCGGCGAGAACGCCATGCCCGTTGATACCCATGTATTCCGTGTCAGCCATCGCATGGGACTTGTAAAAAAGACAGACGACACCCCACTGAAGGTGGAGAAGACACTCTGCAGGTACATACCCTCCGACGAGTTGGGCAGAGCCCATCATTGGCTGCTACTTCACGGGCGCTACATCTGCACCGCACGTTCGCCCAAATGCCCCAAGTGCCCTTTCAACACCATTTGTCAATATAATTTATAAAACTATGATAATCAGAAAATCAATGATTGCTGTCTTATTTGGCATCTCATCCTTATGCATGAATGCACAGACAGTTGCTCCCGACAATACGGGAATGGACATCGACGCCAGGGAATGGACCAAAGGCGTGAGTATGGGATGGAATCTCGGCAACTCGCTGGAGAGTGCCGGAGCCGCATGGGATGATGCTACAGGCACATGGAACAATGCGTGGATAAAAGACTATAACCAATGGGAGACGGCATGGGGCAACCCTAAGACCACACGCGACATGATAAAGGCAGTGAAGGCTGCAGGATTCGATGCCATAAGAGTGCCAGTGAGATGGGTGCCGCATATCACCGACTATTCCACGATGACTGTGGATCCCGTATGGATGGCACGCGTGAAGGAAGTGGTTGACTGGTGTCTTGACGAGGGATTCACCGTGATAATCAACACCCATCATGAATTGTGGCTTGAGCGACATGCCTTTTATAAAGAACAAACCGAACTGCAGCGTAAGCTGAAAGCCCTTTGGACAAACATAGCCACGGAATTCAGGGACTATGACTCCCGACTCGCCTTTGCCGGCACAAATGAGGTGACAGACGACTGGAAGACACCAACGGCTGAGAATCTTGCAGTGCAGAACGGATATAACCAGGACTTCATAGATGCCGTGCGTGCCACGGGCGGACGTAACTACTATCGCCAGCTCATCGTGCAGACCTACGCTTGCGACCCCAACTATGGCTTGTCGGGATTTGTCATTCCCAAGGACAAGGTGGAAGGTCGCCTGTCGGTGGAGTTCCACTACTACTCACCTTATTCTTATTGTAGCGGCGCAGAAGGATGTTATTATTATTGGGGCGAGGCATTCGCCGACAAGGGGAGCATCACTCCCGACGGCAACGAGAGAGGCCTTAGTAATCTGTTCACACAGATTCGCAAGGCATGGTTTGAAAAGGGACTCGGAGTAGTTGTGGGAGAATATGGTGTGGCGAGACATTATTCAGACGAGGCACATCGGGACGTGCAAGACGACAACGCACGATATTACCTCGAATGTGTGGCAAGCGAGTCACGCAAGAACGGCTTTGCAGCCTTTGTATGGGACAACAATGCCTTTGGCAACGGTAGCGAGAAATTTGGCATCTTCAACCGTAACAATGGAATGAGCGTTGACACACCACATTTCCTTAACGGTATCACGGCGGGTTCGAAAACCGGATTTTCCGAAGAGATCATTGAGGAAGGTCAGGAAGACGCAGGAAAGGGAGGACGCGAGATATGGAGCGGCAGCAAGCAATTGGGATGGGGTGATGCCATAAAACTTCCGGCCTCGGTGTTTTCAAATGCCACGACCTCAGCCACTCTCGTGTTGTATTACGAACCTATCGCTACAGCTGAATACACTGACATACAGTTCTGTTATTCCAATTGGAGCAAAATAAATCTCAAGGTTGGTGACACTTCCATTGAAGGCGACTTCAATCCACGCGGCTATTACGGAGTCAATACCGGTTCGTTCATAACCCCCTTCGCCTTCGACGCCACATCCCTCACCTTGCTCAAGAATAGCGGAATAATCATCCAGGGATATGGAGTAAAGGTGTCAAAGATTGTCATCCTCGACGCCTCGACCGGCATAGCCACAACAGTAATGTCAACAGGCAAGATTATGCAGGCATACACTATTGGCGGCATCAAATTGCAGGCAGACCAATATACCGATACAATGCCTTATGGAAAAGGTGACTGCATAATCGTGGCTGACCCCAAGGGGCATACGAGGTGGTGGAAAAAAGTAAGTGCGAGGTAAACCAACTAATAAATTCAGTATGAACAATAATGCTCCAAAAGGACGAATACTCGTAGTGGATGACAATGAGGATGTTTTGTTGTCGCTCAATATGTTACTAAAGCCTGTTGTAGAAGCCGTTAGGGTAACAAGCACCCCTGAACGCATCATTGAGTTCATTGACTCGTTCCACCCCGATGTCATTATGCTCGACATGAACTTCCGTCGCGACGCCATAAGCGGCGAGGAGGGGTATGAATGGCTTTCACGCATATTGGAGCACGACCCAAGGAGCGTGGTTCTGTTCATCACGGCTTACGTCGATACCGAAAAGGCGGTGAGGGCCATCAAGGCTGGTGCAGTGGATTTCATACCGAAGCCATGGGACAGAAGAAAGCTCCTCGACACGGTGAAAAGTGCCGTGGAATTGAGGCGGTCACGTACCATTGAAGGCGATTTATCCGAAATGGAAATCTCTTTGCCAAACCTTATTGGTGAGTGTGATGATATGCGCCAACTGAAAGAGCAGATAACAAGAGTGGCGGCTACGGACGCCAACGTGCTCATCACAGGCGAGAACGGAGCCGGCAAGGACGTTGTGGCTCATGCCATCCATCAGTTTTCGCACAGGTCAGACAAACCCTTTGTGAGTATTGACCTGGGATGTATTCCCGAGTCCCTTTTCGAAAGCGAGCTGTTCGGGTATGAAAAAGGAGCATTCACCGATGCACGCAATACCAAGGAGGGACGAGTGGAACAAGCTAACGGCGGCACACTCTTTCTTGACGAGATAGGTAATCTCTCATTGCAGATGCAACAAAAACTGCTTACCGTGATTGAGAAGAAGGAGACATCCCGTATTGGTTCTTCAAAGACGAAAAAAGTAAACCTGAGGATAGTCTCTGCCACCAATGCCAATCTCGCAGCAAGAATAAGCGAAGGCACATTCCGACAGGACCTGTTCTACCGTATCAACACCATCGAACTGCATATTCCTCCACTGCGCGAACGCGGGGATGACATAATCCTCTTGGCAGAACACTTTCTGGATATATTTGCCATGAGATATGACAGGAAAGGAGTGGGATTATCGGATGACGCACGGATTAAGTTGCTCAAACACTCCTGGCCGGGCAACGTGCGCGAACTTCAACACTGCATCGAGCGGTCATTAGTACTCAGCGACTCCCCTGCCCTTTCGGCTTCCGACATTCAGATTAGTTCTGGCCTACAATCTCCAAATAACGGGGAAACGTCAGATGCCAAGATGCCTCTCAACCTTGAGGAACTGGAGAGGAACGCCATCAAGCGTGCCGTCTCGATGAGCAACGGCAATCTCACCCAAGCCGCCGAACTGCTCGGTATCACCCGTTTCGCACTATATCGCAAGATAGATAAACTTGGAATATAATAATGTCATTCCACTTGAATCCGTTCTACAACAAAAGCATACGTCGCCTAAGGCAGATGTTGCATGCCATTAGAATGCGCGACTTCACCTTGCAGTTTGCTCTCGACAAACTGCGGGGAGAAGAGCGTTTGCTCGCGGAGGAAATCAACGAAGTGGTGAATGAGTTTAGGGAGAAGACATTAAAGCAGCAATCGCAATACCAATATTTCGACACTCTGCTCAATACCGTGGGCGACTGCCTGATTGTGACTGACGACAAAGGACATATCCACTGGATGAACCGCACTGCCATCAACAGTCTCTGTGGATTCAGGATATATGAGATCAAAGACCTTGCATCTATCAATAATTCTTTGCCTCAAATGATGCACGGCCTGCGCCCTGGAGTCAAGAAGATATTGAGGCTTAGGGTAAAAAACGGTAATGACACAATTGAAAGGGAGCACTCCATAACCGTCACCCATTTCTTTGACAAAGGATTCTATTACAAGCTCTACTCCTTACAGAACATTCATGAGGTAGTTCAGAAGAGTGAGAGCGAAGCCCAACAACAACTTGTCAGAGTGCTTACCCATGAGATAATGAACTCCCTTACACCAATCATCTCACTGAGCGACACACTTACGGAGGGGATGAAGGATGATACTCTCTCGCAAGACGACATCACCCAGGCATTGCTGGCAATAAACAGACGCAGTAGTGGACTTCTGCATTTCGTGGAAAACTACCGCAAACTGCAACATATCTCCGCTCCGCAATATACTGACATTACACTCGGTGAACTTATATCCGACCTAAAGCAATTATTCCCGGCCCCATACCTCCACTTCTACATTGAGGATACTGAGCAAGTGCTGCATATAGACCGCAGCCAGATAGAGCAGTTGCTAATTAACCTGTTGAAAAATGCAGAAGAGGCAGTGAAGGACAACGAAGACAAAAACATCTCCATAACAGCAAAGGCAGAAACCACCCAACGCATTATTATAATAAGGGTGAAGGACAATGGCTGCGGCATCATGCCAGAAGTGCTCGACCGCATCTTCATCCCTTTCTTCAGCACAAAGCCAGGCGGCTCAGGCATCGGTCTCAGTGTCTGCCGCCAAATAGCCTCGCTTCACGGAGGCACCATTACTGTGTCATCCACACCTCTTGAACAAACCGTCTTTACCTTGCAGTTGCCGCTTTAATGATACCCTCAAACGGGTGTTCGGAGTGTGCGATTTCGCACACTCATCGTGCGGATTCGCACACTATGGAAGTCGCTAAATAATGGTTAATTTATTGGCTATTAATTGGTTAAGAGTTTGGCACAGATATTGCTATGCACTTTATATAAGAACAAGGATTATATTGTATGAAGACAAAGAAAGTACAGATGATAAGGCGAATAATCGCATCAGGATTGTTCCTTATGGCGATGACTGCCATATATGGAGCAACGGAAAGGGAAGTGGCAACGGGAAAGGACACGTTGCGACTCACCTTGCGCGATGCCGTGGAGCTTGCGCAAAGGCAATCGCCATCGGTGCAGAGTGCACGCAATACGTATTTTGCGGCCAAGTGGAACTACAGATATCACCTCGCCAACTATCTGCCTTCGGTTACTCTCACGTCCTCGCACTATATAAACAAGGTGGTGAACAAAATCACGCAATCCGACGGTACGGCTCTCTTTCTGAAACAAAACCAGCAAGGCAGCGACCTTACGCTGAAGATTGCACAGAACATACCAATGACCGGAGGCAGCCTGTTTCTGAAAAGCGGACTGTCGCGACTGCACGAGGGAGAGATGAAGACCACGGAGTATAGTGCCGAACCGCTTGTCGTGGGATATGAGCAAAGCCTATTCGGATATAACTCACTGAAATGGGACAAGCGCATAGAACCAGTGAGATTCCGTGAGGCAAGAAAACGGTATGCCGAGGCTATCGAACTCGTAGCTGCCAATACCTGCAGCCGTTTTTTCACCCTCGCCTCAGCACAGATGGAGTTAGAGATGGCAAGGCAGAACTATGCCGCTGCCGACACTCTCTACCGTATGGCGCAGGGACGATATGCCATCGGCACAATCACCGAAAACGAGATGCTGCAACTCGAAATCAACCGACTGAACGAGGAGACAAACGTGATGGACGCGGATATCGCACTTAGGGAAGAGACCCTCGCCATGCGCTCCTTCCTCGGAATAGACAATGGCATGGAGATCGCGCTCGCCCTACCCGACTCCGTTCCGCAGTTTGAGGTGCCGATGGACATCGCAATGAGCAAGGCAATGGAAAAGAGTCCTGACCCGGAATACTACAACAGGATTATGCAGGAGAGCAAGAGCAACCTCGCCGTGGCAAGGTCGAATGCGGGATTAAGGGCGGACATATATATGCAATTCGGACTCTCGCAGACAGGACCAAACATCTCTGACTCCTACCGCTCGCCAATGCAACAGGAATATGCCAGTATATCTCTCTCACTACCCATCCTCGACTGGGGACGGGGGAAAGGACGAATAAGATTGGCTAAGTCGCAACTCGCACTGACGAACACCGAGGTGGAACAGGGTATGAGCAACTTCCGACAGAACGTGGCGCGCATAGTGGCGCAATTCAACATGCAGGTGCGCAGAGTGAAGATGTCGCGCCTCACCGACCAGCGAGCCACCCAGCGACATGCTGTGGCGCAAAGGCTCTACGTGATGGGGCGCAACTCCATCCTCGACCTCAATGCCGCCGTCAGCGAGAAGAACGCCGCCCGCCGCAACTGCATCTCAGCGCAGCAGACATACTGGACACTGTATCACACACTGCGCAGCATCACTGGATATGACTTTGAAAACAATACGGAATTATGGATATCAGAATAAAGAAAAAGCCATGGTACAGGCGGTACTTGTACCACATCGCAGGAGGCACCGCATTGGCGGCATTGGTGATATATGCCACTATAATGAGCCTTGAGCCTCAGAAGGTGAAATTATCCGACACCAAGGAGGTGCTGGCTTCGGCGGAAATGAGGGATTTCACTGAATATCTCGACGTGGAGGGAATTGTCCAACCGATAATGACCATACAGGTGAACACGATGGAAAGCGGATTCGTGGAGCGCATAGTGGCAGAAGACGGGGCGATGCTCAACGAGGGCGACACAATACTCATATTGGGCAATCCCGAACTGCTCCACTCCATCGAGGATGAGAACGACGCTTGGGAGGACAGTCAAAGGAGATACCGCGAACAGGAGATTGAGATGCAACAGAAGTCGATAGTGCTTCGACAGCAGGCTCTCGATGCCAACTATCAGTTGACGAGCATCGAGAACTCACTGAAACAGAGTCGCGAAGAGTATCGCATGGGCATAAGGAGCAAGGCAGAACTGGATGTTGCCGAGAAGAATTATGAGTATCAGAAGAAGAAGGCATTGCTTCAGTTGGAGAGTCTCGGACACGACTCCGTCTCCGCCAGACTGATGCGCGAGATGGCTGCCGCCAATCGTGAGGCAAGCGACAAGAAAAGGGCACGCTCCGCCGCTCGCACAAGAAATCTCGTGGTGAGGGCACCAGTGGCAGGTCAACTGAGTTTCCTTGCCGTCACTCTTGGGCAACAAGTGGGCGCAGGAACGAAGGTGGGCGAGATAAAGATAATGAAGCAGTTCAAGATAAAGGCATCGCTGAATGAATTTTACATCGACCGCATAGCCAACGGACTGCCTGCGAGTGTACGTTATCAGGAGAAGACTTATCCCATGCGCATATCGCAGGTGGTGCCCGAGGTGAAGGAGAAGAAGTTCGACTGCTCCCTCGTCTTCACGGGCGAGATGCCTGAGAATATCCGCATCGGCAAGAGTTATCGTGTGCAGATAGCACTT
>JALFIX010000034.1 GCA_022775105.1 Prevotella sp.
CATTCAAATATGTAATGAACGGTTTCCCTTTCCCGAAATCCATAGCTGACTTTCCTGATAATCCCGAGTACGAATAGCCTAATCCCGCAAAGGAAGTCCTTATACCATCACCATATTTATCGTATAAAGAATTATTTAGTCCCTTTGATTAAGGATTCCAGTTTCTCAATGATTTTGTTTTGGGTCGCAATGCGCTCGTCAATTAGAGATAGTAATGCAGATATTTTTTCTTCTTCGCGCAAAGATACATGCCTCCTGGTCCTTTTGTGAACGGCACAGGATGATTCCATTGGCATCACGCTTGGGGCGAAAGTAGGCTTTACCATCAGCCAATGTTCTACCAGAACTATTCTTATCAAAGATAGGAGTAGTTATAAACCGCCCAAGTGGTTCATGTTTGCGTAAAGGCTTATCCTTGCCAGGCTCAAAGACAGGAAAACTTTCAATGAGCAATGACCATTGCTCTTTGTATTCAGATTTGCGGAGTATTACTTTGAATACCGTGCGCTTCATAGGAGTCTTCATGGCTTGATGGATTTATAGAGTTTGTCGATTTCTGATTTTGGAGCGTACACATAGTTACCTATCTGTCGGGTAGGGATGGAGAATTTGCGGATATGTGCCCATACGGATGAATCATGAATTCTGAACTTCTTTGAGATTTCACCGATGGTATAGCAATTCTCGGGTTCGAGATTGTATGTCTTGGGAATAGGCTTCTTAGCAGCCTTCCGCACTTTCTTCCTCAGTTCGTAACGATCATCCAAATCAGAACGTTTCAGCCTTAGCTGACGTTGGCCGAGATTAACGGACGGAAGTTTCTTTAATCGAATGTCACGATACAATGTACTACGTTCAACGCAGTACATTGCTATTGCCTCTGCTGCTGTTAGATACTCCTTGATGTCTGGAATTTCCTTCGCCATCTGCTCATACTTCTTTTCCTTCTCTTCCTGAGCCTTTTTCCTCTTAGAGGCTACAGCGGAACAGTTGTGAGAACAATACACAGCATCAATGGTGCGAATCTCAAAGATGGTTCCGCATATAGGGCACTTCCTTCGGATATGATAATTTGCCTTTGCCATTTCTTACATATAATAAGGTATATGTCTTTAAGTTTAACTTCGTCAACCTTTAAGTCGCGTGAACGATTTGGTGCAAATTTACGATAAATATCCGAAATCAGAGCCAAATATACAAAGTTTAACTAAAACAAAAATCGGTGCAACTCAATGAGTTACACCGATTCGTTTATTGTTGCTTATTGCTGTTTATCAGCCTTACTTCACCTCCTCAAATATAAAGTATATTGATAATCAGTTAGTTACTGTTATCAAGATACAAATGATATGCAAATGTAAGTATAAAACCATATAGAAAAAGTACAAATGGACATTACTTTGTATGATAACATCCTTTTCTACAGATTAAGGGTTAACACAATGTTATACTACTGATATTCAGCATATTGAAGCTGTTCTTCCTTGCATTCAACAAAGAGTGTTAAATTATATTAAATCCTACAGGGCAATTATGATTCGTGCAAAGATAATATTTTGCAGTCAAAGGAAGAAAGACTTCTTGAACCACTTCTATGGTTCTATACTTCTGTTTCTGACGTAAGCTGACCCGTACGGTTTTCGGGTTTTAGACGGACATATATACAGTTTACTTTAGGTTAGCATATATATAAGAGCTAACCAAGGTAAACTAAAGTGTTTTTGTCCTGTAGATACTGCACTTTGTGGACTCTTTTCTCCTTTGACTGCAAAAACCTCTTATAGCCTTATCTCCACCTATAACGTCACTTCACACTGCTGTACCATGCAGTCTGCCATGTACCACCCCATCGGGCTTTGATAAGAATTGTGTTGCAAAGGTACCTGTCATGGCGTTCATCCTGCAAGGTCGGTGCCTGTGGTTTGTCCGTGAAATCTCCACGCTCTGATTGTGGCAGAGGTAGTATTTGACGGCAAAACCTTGCATTGATGAGCCATAACACCTTTTGGGGCAACATAATTCTTTAATCAATCCCGATGGTAGTTGGTTCTACATAAGGGAAGAAAATAAAAATTTTATCTTATGGCTAACATTTGCGACACTCAGTACAAGGTGACAGGCTCACGCAAAGCCGTGGCAGACCTTTGGAACACACTCCAAGAGTTGGAGGTGAACAGTAATAATGTGTATCTGTATCTCTTGGCAGAACACTATGGCATTGACTACGAGAAGAAAGGCATCTCGGTGAGAGGACACATCTATTGGGCAGAGTATGAGGAGAACGTGGAAGACGATTATGCCCTCTTGTCCTTTGACACCGAAAGTGCTTGGTCTTCATGCGACTTGTTCTTTGAGGAGGTGAACAAGGCACTTGGCGATGAACTTTCAATCAGTTGGCGAGAGGTTGAGCCAGGTTGCGACATCTTCTATACGCACGATGAGAACGACTTCTTCCCCGAAGAGTGCTACGTCACTGCATACGGAGAACTCTTTGAGGATTGTGAGGGTGCTTACTCCACCTTTGGTGATGCTATCAAGTTGTGGTGTGAGAAGACTGGTGTCTCACAGGACGGAAGAAGCGAACAGAAGATGATTGACTTCATCAATGAATACGAGTATGAGGCAGAGGACACGAATTTCTGCATCAATCCAATCACATTCGGCTAACAAGGAGGAACGGATATGGCAACGATAGACATGGAGCAGTTGGACGGCGTTGTAGGGTGTTTCTGCACCTTGCTTTATCCCCGAAGAGGTCAGACAGAGGGAACGATTGTCGAGGACTTGGGTTGTGAGGTCATTGTCCAGCTCATCAACGGCAAGGAAGTGACGGA
>JALFIX010000056.1 GCA_022775105.1 Prevotella sp.
TCGGATAGCAGGTCTCAAACTTGTCTGCCATCTTACTGTAATCAATTTCTCTGTGTGCCATTTTACATCTTATTTTATGACGATGCAAAATTAACACTTTATTCTCTAATATGCAATACGTTCCTTGGATGGCTGCTTACCCTCGATTACTGACATAATACTGATAAACTGACACAGTTGCTGTGTTTCGCCAGAGCTGCTCTCTACGAAATCATACCCTTCGTTCAAATTAGCTTTATATACCTTAAACTCAGGGAATGAAAGGATATCAAGATTTGACAATATCTTGATGACATCTGCATCGGACACAAGTGTATTGTTTATATCAAATACATCATAAACTATGAGGTTACGCGAATTATTACCTGTTAATTCATAACATTTTTGCAAAAACCGGCATACTTGTTCCACTTTATCGGGATGATTGCTGAGAGTCTGATAGTACTTTGTTCCCCAAACCTCGCCTTTTCTGCCTTGGAAATGTTCTTTCCAGTTTGTATAGATGTCTCTTAGCAGCTCGGGATTCATATCGGGGCGCACAAAAACGCTCTTATATCTTAGCCGGTATTTGATTTCAAGACGTGGCTGAAAACCAAGTTGTACTAATTTTCCACCGCGGTGAAAAAAGCTAAAGTCCTGCGGCTTATAACCTTACACCACAATATTATATTATTATTCACGTTCTTTAAAAGGTGAAGGAGCTGACAGGAATATCCTAACCCCCCTGTCATTATTCCCCTTCACCCCAAATACACCATGGCCAAAAATACTTTGGACAAGGCTATTGCAGCCATTCCCAATTTTGGGAAACGTATTAAACTGTTTACTGAAAAGATGCGCATCGCACAGTATGCAGACAACAGTATTTATGATTATCGCCTGAAGATTGCTCAGGCAGTGTTGTTTTTCAATAAGTTGCCGGAGGAGTTCACACAGACAGACATCGACTACTATCTGTCCACACTCCTTACCAAGAACCGATGTAGCCTCTCCTTCTTCAAGCACACGGTCTTCGGACTCAAGGCCTACTACAATGCTATGGGCTACAAGGAACCCAAAGGACTCGTTCTTCCACAAGTGCGCAAGCCGAAGAGACTGCCACGGGTGCTCTCCCAAGAGCAGATATCCAGACTTCTCACAGACTGTACTTCCCTGTACGACAAGACCCTTCTTGCACTCATCTACGACTGCGCCCTCAGGGTTGGTGAGGCGTGCCGTCTCAGATGGGATGACATCTGCTTTGACCGCAAGAAGCTGTTCGTATTCCAGAGCAAGGGTCGCAAAGACCGCTACGTGCCCATTTCCGACCAGATGCTCGTCGTGCTCAAGGCATATCGCAAGAAGTATCCGAGCGACGACTATGTCTTCAAGAGTCATGGCAACAACAAAGAGCCACAGCGCATCACTCCAGGCTACGTGCGACACATTCTCAAGAACGCGTTGGCAAGGGTCGCACTCGACCATACCATCACCATCCACGACCTTAGGCACAGTGCAGCCACTCATCTCCTGGAAAACGGAGAGAACATATTGCATGTGCAGAAGAGGCTCGGACATGCGAGACTTTCGACTACTATGGTTTATCTTCATGTTGCAGACATTGAACCTGTTAGACATGTGCGGTTGATTGACGTTCTCTTCCCGCCAAAGAAATGAGGACGCGCTTCGACATCGGCCATATCATACGTGACCATGGAGAGAAGTTTCTTAGCACCCATAATGTAGTGATGCCTGTAAGGAAAGCGTTTGGCCACATGGCGATATGCCGAACCAGCGCCCTTGGAGGTCATGTGGAGGTGTGCCCCGAATGCGGGGAGATAAAGGTCAGCTACAACAGCTGCCGTGACCGCCATTGCCCGAAGTGCCAGAACAAGGAACGAGAGCAATGGATTACTTTCCGCAGGGAGGAGATTATACCAACGAAGTACTTCCATGTGGTGTTCACGGTGCCGGATTGCCTGCATCCTATAGCCATGCCCCATCAGGCTGCCTTCTACGATTGCATGTTCAAGGCCGCCTGGGCTACACTTTCCGCCTTTGCAGGCGAGAAGGGGCTGCGTACAGGCATGACCGCCATTCTGCATACGTGGGGTTCCAATCTGTTCTACCATCCGCATATTCATTGCATTGTGCCGGGTGGCGGGATGGACAAGCTCGGTGTGTGGCATCATCTCAACGGTTGTGAAAAAAGTAACTTCCTTTTTCCCGTGCATGGCATGAGCGACAAATTCCGTGGAAGATTCATGGCCCTGCTCACAAGAAGACTGAAGGAAGACGGCTTTGTCATTGCCGGTTACATACGGAAAACGTGTTTTGACAAGGACTGGGTCGTTTACTCACGTCCTCCTGCAAAGGGTGTGAATCAGATACTGGAGTATATTGCCAGGTATGCATACCGTGTAGCGATAACCAATTCCAGAATTCTTGACGTGACCGGCTCAAATGTCTCATACGACTACAAGGACTACAGAAAAGGCGGGAAGCACGGGGTGATGACTATGGAGATTGACAAGTTCCTCGGGCTGCTGTCCATGCATGTGCTGCCCGACAGGTTCGTGAGAATACGCCATTACGGTATTCTTTCCCCATGCAACAGGGAGGCTCTGCGCAACATACAGCAGCAGCTCGATGTGCCGCCTGTTCCGAAAGTAAGGATGAAGAAGTCATATCTTGAAATCTGTCAGGAGAAGGGTTGGGAGATTGGAGTCTGTAAGGACTGTCATTGCCAGCGTATCATCATCAGGATTATCCATCCCGCTCCGAGGTCGCCGCCGTTCCTTCTCATGCGTAAGGGTAACTAACTTCAGGTAGTCCGCGAAGGCGTTTCTTCGTGGACAGCTCCTTTGTGCCCTGATGCGTCGTAAAACACTGTATTTTGTATCATTTGTGGCATATTTTGAGATTGTGCATCTCGGTTTGTTGTAAGCATCCAATCCCTATGGCAATACACCAGAGCCCCAGTGTTTACTGGGGTTTCGGGATTATAAGGATTTTCTGTCTGATTGTATTTTTTTTATTTAATTAACACAAAAGCTCTTGAACAATGAGCTCGTAGTCCTTTCTTCCGCTTGAAGTCATGCCGAAGAAGCCCTTGAAAAAATCAAGCGCAGTCTTCTTCATCAGCTTGCATGTCTCAACAAAAGTAAGGTATGTGGCTGCCACCTTGGCTCCTGACTCGCTGCTGAATCCGCCGAAGTTCTTTCTGAGATTTGTGAACGGACGGACTGCCCTCTCGCAACAGTTGTTGTCTATAAGTACATTGCCGATGTTTACATATCCGTAAAGCTCCTGCCAGTTGTTTATCATATATTTGAGAGCCTGGTGAAGCTTTTCCGATATCGTCACCTGTTTGCTGTCACTCATCTTCAGCAGCTCCGTCGCTTTCTGGAGAAGTTGTGAAAGTATCGGTATCGCCTCTTGTTTACGGGCCTTGACCACTTCCTGCTCTGTCCTGTGGAAGAAGATGTTCTCAAGCTCAACCTTATATAATAGCTTTATCAGGTCAATGAACGCTCCAGCCATCTCGTCCTTGAAATCACGGAGTGCCGAGACAAAGATACGTCTGGCGTGAGCCCAGCAGCACACATGAGTGCAGTCCTTCAACTTGTTGAAGAAAGCATAGGCTGCGTATGCGTCGGTCATAAGTGTTCCCTTGAAGTCACCGAGGAACTTCTCTATGGTCTCGCGTTTCCTGTCTCCATATAGATAATAGCACACCTTCGTTGTCAGATTGACTATCACCCACATATAGCGCTTGACATAATGTACAGTGCCGTCTGCCTCTACAACTTTAACATCAACCCAGGTCTCGTCGCAATATACCACTGTTCCTTGTTTGAGAAGTTTCTTCTTTATGTGCTTAAGGCCTCCCTTAAGTTCTTCCGCACCCCATTTCAGCCAATTGAATATGGTCTGGGGAGCCATGTGCATCTTCTCGTTGAGCATCCGGGTCATCTCCCTGCCGCTAGTCATAGCATACTGAAAGCGGTTAACAGCAAGGTCGGACAACAAGGAATTGGTGCAACTTGTATGGGCAACGAGCCTTGGCCTGTCGTATGAATATTCATTGGCAAAGACGCATGGACGTGACGCCACATCATTTGCCTTGGGAATAAAGATAGCATACTCATTGCCATCCTTGTCACGCACCCATGCAGTTTTGTACCTGTCCTGACGGATTACGCTAATGCGGTCAAACTGGTCAATAGGACGGGAGTAGTGAAGGAAGGTAAGACCCATAGCCTTCAATGCGTCCAGGTCGCAGTCATGCTCGACGTAAACATCGGCGTGCATCGTGTTGTAATGGTCGGGGCGATTACTGGTGTCGCGGGGTGCCTTCTCCGCCGGAGTCGGGGAAGATCCGGCATTTGTCGCCTCAGAGGAGGTACTTCTGCATTGATCCGAAGGATTGCCGTTACGCCCCTCGTTCTCTATATAGTCGTTCTCATCCTCATCCTTGGTTCTGCCCTTCGACTTTGAAGTGCCATTTGTGTTCTTCTCGCCTTTATCTCCAAACCTGTGGCGGTTGCTGGCATTCTGTTTGCCCTTAAGATATTTTATCTCGGATTCGAGAACACCTATCTTCTTATTTGCCTTGGACAGGTCATCACGGGCAGCACTGAGGTCTTTCCTGGCATCTGCAAGTTCCTGCCCCAGCCTGGTGTTGGAGTCTAGCAAGGTTGTCATGCCCTGCAGCAACTCCGCTATCTGTCTTTTGAAGTCTTCTCGTTCCATATCTGACAAATTACCCCCACGCCACGAGTCCTCTATAAGGCTCATCGCATACTGGGCACGCATTATCATGCGCTCTGTATCGTATCGTTCTTTTTCTGCCATAATATGAAACTTTTGCTGTGCAAAGGTAATCATATTTATTGGCTCTCGCAAATATATATATAATATTTAACATATTGAATATCAGTATTTTAAGCCATATAACAACAAGTAACAACAAAGCAATATCCCTCATTGGCAAGCTATCAAACGACACGTCAAATACGACAGGAATCGCCATACAACACGCCCCTACATAACTCACAAATAACTGATACTCAATATTTTGCATGCATTTATCACAGATATTACCCATTGTAAATTAGCAAAGTTTAACTGTCTATGCAGCGGATTCTATGCATTCAAGCTCTCTTACTGGTATCTCTTTTATGACGGGAGTTCCCATCAAAGAAACCAGATACTTCCACTGTAATACATATACAGGTTTATCTACGTCAAACCTGAGGCGCACGAAACTGAACCCTCCCTTGAACTTCTGGCTATAGTATAGACACCTGCCTTTCTCATAGCGGATAATCTTAACCAGTTTCTGATTCTTGGACATGAACACGTATGCTGTTCCGTTCTCGGGATTCTCGCCAAGGGAACGAACAACGCCGCTTAGCTTGTCATAACCGCCACGCATATCCATGTAGTTGGGGATATACTTATATTTTGTAGCTCCTGTCAAACCAAACATAACGGCTCCAGTTTTTGAATGAAACTTAACAACTCTGAATAGCTCAGTTTGTGGTGGTCGATTCTCATGCCATTGCTCAGACATATATTTACGTGTGATACCGTAACTGAATTCTTAAGAGTTAGTCCTTGCGCCACTGTCTTGTCGTTGGAACATGGAGCTGGACATGATTGTTGATCTTCATTAGGTGTACCGTCAACGACACACTCAACAACATCGGGCTGACGGTAACGTTTCTTGTACCATTTTTCAAATACGTGATACGGAATACCATTTGCCTCGAAGTATTGGGAGACTGAGACTCCCTTGCTTACTCCCTCACTCTGATAACGACCCCATAGGGTCTCAATGTCTTTACTACTTATTGCCATAATATTCATATTTTAATAATACGGCACAAAGGTAGTGATTATATTTCATACCGCCAAAATAGGGGTTGGATGCTTACACACTTTCCGCCTTTGCCGACAAGAAGGGGCTGCGTACAGGCATGACCGCCATTCTTCATACGTGGGGTTCCAATCTGTTCTACCATCCGCACATTCACTGCATTGTGCCGGGTGGCGGGATGGACAAACTCGGTGTGTGGCATCATCTCAACGGTTGTGAAAAGAGTGACTTCCTTTTTCCCGTGCATGGCATGAGCGACAAATTCCGTGGAAGATTCATGGCTCTGCTCACAAGGAGGCTGAAGGAAGAAGGCTTCGTCATTGCTAATTACATACGAAAACAGTGCTTTGACAAGGACTGGGTCGTTTACTCCCGCCCTCCCGCAAAGGGAGTGAATCAGGTGTTGGAGTATATTGCAAGATATGCATATCGTGTGGCGATAACCAATTCCAGGATTCTTGACGTGACCGACTCAAATGTCTCATATGACTACAAGGACTACAGGAAAGGCGGAAAGCACGGGGTGATGACAATGGAGATTGACAAGTTCCTTGGCTTGTTGTCACTGCATGTTCTTCCCGACAGGTTTGTAAGGATACGACACTACGGCATACTCTCACCATGCAACAGGGATGCTCTGCGCAGCATACAGAAGCAGCTCGATGTGCCGCCCGTGCCGAAAGAAAGGACAAAGAAGTCATATCTTGAGATCTGTCAGGAGAAAGGATGGGAGATTGGGGTCTGCAAGGAATGCCATTGCCAGCGTATCATCGTAAGGACTGTATA
>JALFIX010000072.1 GCA_022775105.1 Prevotella sp.
AAGCTGTTGCTGAGCGTTGGGATGCTATCAACGTGGTTTCTTCAAGCTGGAACATTCCTGCAACAGGTGCCATGACCGGTGTTGACTACTCAGTGAAGTTTGTTGTCAACGAGCAGGGATTGGATGATGCCATCGGTATGGAGATTGTAAGTGTACACACCGACGAGAACGGCGAGGAGCGCATCTTCAGCGTCCGTCCTCTCGAAGTTGTGGGTCACGAGGGCAACAACTATACATTTGAGGGCAAGATTGAGCTGAGCAATGCCGGTAACTTCAAGACTGCCGTGCGTATGTTCCCGAAGAACACCAATCTGCCTCACCGTCAGGATTTCTGCTACGTTAAGTGGTTTGAAATCCCCGCTTTCTGCTAATCAGCACTTAGCATATATTTATTCATTTCCCCTTCGGCGATTATGTCGGAGGGGATTTTTTATTCCTTGATTTGTAGTGCTCTGTTTACCTTGCAACTGAATGCTCTTTTCAGTTGTCAACTGATTGACTTGTTGTAATAAACTTAAAATGGAGATAATAAAAAAGAACAGTTCCTAAAAAGAAACTGCTCTTATTGTACGCCTGCAGGGGCTCGAACCCTGGACACCCTGATTAAGAGTCAGGTGCTCTACCAACTGAGCTACAAGCGCATCCTTGGTGCCTTCATTATTCAGTACGCCTGCAGGGGCTCGAACCCTGGACACCCTGATTAAGAGTCAGGTGCTCTACCAACTGAGCTACAAGCGCGTGGCTGATTTCTGAATTGCGGGTGCAAAGGTACGAACTTTTTTTGAAACTGCCAAATCTTTTTCCAACTTTTTTCAAAAAAAGTGGTATTTTTCTTGTTTCACCTTATTATATTAATATATTTAGTTAAAAAATAGCGATATTTTTGGTGGTTTAAGCAGAATTGACTACCTTTGCACTCCAAAATAAAGAAAGAGATAATACAATATGATATCAGTAGAATCGCTAAAAGTGGAATTTGGTGTCAAACCCCTCTTCAGTGGTGCAAGTTTTGTCATCAACGACAGAGACCGCATTGCGCTTGTCGGGAAAAACGGTGCCGGGAAGTCCACTATGCTTAAAATATTGTGCGGTATGCAGAAACCGACGGAGGGACAGGTGGCTGTGCCCAACGGTTGCACTGTGGGCTATCTGCCGCAGGTGATGGTGCTGCAGGACAACACCACCGTTAAGGAAGAAGCCCAGAAGGCCTTTGCGGATATAAGGAAGCTCGCGGAAAAAATCGACTCGATGAACCGTGAGCTGGCTGAACGCACCGACTACGAGAGCGAGGGGTATGCAGAGCTTGTGGAGAAGTTCACAACTGAGCACGACAGATATATGATGATGGGTGCCGACAACTATGAGGCGGAGATAGAGCGTACATTGATTGGGTTAGGATTCAAGCGTACGGATTTTGACCGTCCCACGAGTGAGTTCTCGGGAGGATGGCGTATGCGTATAGAGCTTGCCAAGATTCTTTTGAGCAAGCCCGACGTGCTGCTTCTTGACGAGCCTACCAACCACCTCGACATCCAGAGCATACAATGGCTGGAGCAGTTCCTCGTGCAGTCGGCAAAGGCAGTTGTGCTTGTGAGTCACGACCGTGCGTTTATCAATAACATCACTAACCGCACGCTCGAGATATCGTGCGGCAAGGTGATTGACTATCGTGTGAAGTACAACGAATATGTGGAGCTTCGCAAGGAAAGGCGAGAGCAGCAGCTAAGGGCATATGAGAACCAGCAGAAAGAGATTGCCGACCTGAAGGACTTCATCGAGCGATTCAGATACAAGCCCACCAAGGCAGTTCAGGTGCAGAGCCGCATCAAGCAGTTGGAGAAGATTGTGCCTATAGAGGTGGATGAAGTGGATAATTCTGCCATGCACTTGAAGTTTCCTCCATGTCTGCGCAGCGGTGATTTCCCGATAATCTGCGAGGATGTGCGCAAGGACTATGGTGAGCATACCGTTTTCTCTAATGTGTCACTTACCATCAAGCGCGGCGAGAAGGTGGCTTTCGTGGGAAGAAACGGTGAGGGAAAGTCAACACTCGTAAAATGTATAATGAATGAGATTCCCTTCGATGGAATGTTGAGGGTTGGACATAATGTGCAGATAGGATATTTCGCCCAGAACCAGGCACAGATGCTCGATGAGAATCTGACTGTCTTCGACACTATCGACAGGGTGGCAAAGGGTGAAGTCCGCTTGAAGATAAACGACATACTCGGTGCCTTTATGTTTGGCGGCGAGGCTTCGGAGAAGAAAGTGAGGGTGTTGAGCGGTGGCGAGCGCAGCCGTCTGGCAATGATTCGCCTTCTCTTGTCGCCTGTGAATTTCCTTATCCTCGACGAGCCTACCAACCATCTGGACATGCCTTCGAAGGATGTGCTGAAGGAAGCTATAAATGCCTTTGACGGAACGGCAATCATTGTTAGCCACGACCGCGAGTTCCTCGACGGGTTGGTGAGCAAGGTATATGAATTTGCCGACGGCAAGGTCAGGGAACATATAGGAGGCATATACGATTATCTTTCATCTATTGACGATGCAAGCATTGTGGTTTCCACTGGTAATACCAAGAAACCGGAGGAGGCCAACAATGAACAGAAGACTTCAGGAGGTTCATCATCACCTGCCGACGACACATCTTCGGGCAAGGAAAGCTATGCCGAGCGTAAGGAGAGGATGAAGAAAATCTCACGGGCTGAGAAGGCTGTTAAGGAGTCGGAGAGGAAGATTGAAAAAATGGAGGCGAGACTGAAAGAGCTTGACGATATACTCTGTCAGCCTGAGAATGCCTCAGACATGACTCTTATTACCGAATACACCTCCACAAAGAAGGCTCTTGACGAGGAAGTGGAGAGATGGGAAGAGTATTCGATGCAGTTGGAAGAGTTGAGTAAACTTTAATTAATTATATATTATGAAGAAATTTGTTTCGGTTATTGCTTTTTGCTCGTTTGCAATGACGGGCATGGCACAGGATGGTCTTGGCACCGGATTGGATATCGGCGACCTTGACAAAAGTGTTCGTCCGCAGGACGATTTCTATCAGTATGCTTGTGGTGGATGGATGAATTCACATCCGCTCCCGGCTGCCTATTCGAGATATGGTAGCTTTGACAAGCTTGGTGAGGATAACGTAAAGAGAATCAATGGTATTCTTAATGAACTCAAGACCAATGAATATGCTCAGGGCACAACCGAGCGCAAGCTTAGTGACCTGTATAAGTTGGCCACCGACGAGGAGAGACGCGCCAAGGACGGAGTGTCGCCATTGATGCCTATGCTCAACCGCATTCAGGCTGCCAAGGACCTTAAGTCGCTTGTTGCCCTTCAGATGGAGATGACATCCTACACCAGCAATGAGTTCTATGCAATGTTTTTCGGAGCAGACAGGAAGAACTCGTCACAAAATATAGCGAATATATACCAAGGTGGTCTCATACTGCGTCAAAAGGAGTATTATCTCGACAATGATTCTGCTACCGTGGATATCAGGGAGGCTTACAAGGCACATATCGTTAATATGTTCAAATTCTTTGGTTACTCCGAAGAGGCTTCGATAAAGAAAATGCAGAACATTTTGCGTCTTGAGACCGAATTGGCAAAGGTGTCAAGAACCAACTCCGAACTGCGTGACCCTGAGGCAAACTATCACAAGATGACCCTGAAGGAGTTCAATGCACGCTATCCCCATCTGTATATGGAGCAGATAGCCAATGCCGGAGGTGTGGAGAGCAAGTATCTGCAGGAGATTGTCGTTGGTCAGCCTGAGTTCCTCGACGGTGCCGACAAGTTGATGGCAACACTCAAGGCCGAGGAGTTGCGCGATTATATGCAGTGGCGCCAGATACTGTCGGCAGTGGGTTATCTCAGTGAGGATGCCATTGCCGCAAACTTCGAGTTCTTCGGCAAGAAGATGTCAGGTCGCAAGGAAAACCATCCGCTGTGGAAGCGTGCCACATCTCAGGTGGAAAACCAGATGGGGGAGGCTCTTGGCAAGATCTATACCGACAAGTATTTCCCCGAGTCATCCAAGACAAGGATGGTGCAGCTCGTGAAGAATCTTCAGGCATCCCTTGCCGAGCGTATTCAGGCACAGACATGGATGAGCGAGGAGACCAAGAAGAACGCCATGGACAAACTGAACTCCTTCTATGTGAAGATCGGTTATCCCGACAAGTGGACAGATATGTCGAAACTTGTTATTGACACGAAAAAATCTTACTACGCGAATATTATAGAATGTAATAAGTTTTGGAATGCCTACTCAATATCCCAAAAGGCAGGCAAACCAGTCGATAAGGACGAGTGGCACATGACACCGCAGACGGTGAATGCCTATTATAATCCGACAACAAATGAGATTTGCTTCCCCGCAGGTATATTGCAGCCTCCTTTCTTTGATGCCGAGGCTGACGACGCTTTCAACTACGGTGCAATTGGTGTGGTTATAGGTCATGAGATGACCCACGGATTCGACGACTCTGGCCGCCACTATGACAAGGATGGCAACATGAACGAATGGTGGACAAAGGATGATGCCGACAACTTCACTAAACGCGCAAATGTGTGCGTGGACTATTTTTCAAATATCAAGGTGTTGCCCGACCTTAATGCCAACGGAAAGTTCACGCTTGGCGAGAACCTTGCCGACCACGGCGGTTTGATGGTGTCATACAATGCCTTCAGGAATGCCACCAAGGACGCTCCTTGCGGCGACAAGGACGGACTGACAGCCGCGCAGCGTTTCTTCATTGCATACGCAGGTGTATGGGCAGGCAACATCACCGAGGCAGAGATACGCAACCGCACCAAGAGCGACCCCCACTCGTTGGGACGCTGGCGTGTGAACGGCACACTGCCTCACATCGACTCATGGTATGAGGCGTTTGACGTGAAGGAAGGCGACCCTCTCTTCGTGCCC
>JALFIX010000085.1 GCA_022775105.1 Prevotella sp.
TGGAATATCTCAAGTCGCTGCCCTACGTGGATGCCGACCGTCTTGGTGTTCACGGTTGGAGCTACGGCGGATACATGACCATCTCGCTGATGACCAACTATCCCGACGTGTTCAAGGTGGGAGTTGCCGGAGGTCCTGTAATCGACTGGAGATGGTATGAGGTGATGTACGGCGAGCGTTATATGGGCACTCCCGAGACCAACAATGAGGGTATCGAGGCTTGTTCGCTCATCCCCATGGCAAAGAACCTGAAGGGCAAGCTTCAGATTATCATCGGAATGAACGACCCGACGGTAGTGCCGCAGCATGCCTTGTCATTCCTCAACGCATGTACTGAGGCAGGCACCCAGCCCGACTTCTTCGTATATCCCGGCGAGGGACATAACATGAGGGGACACAAGAGTGTGCATCTGCATGAGAGAATCACGCAGTACTTTGAAGAGTTTTTGAAAAATTGAAATATTGTAAAATTGAAATATTGAAATATTAAAGACTCAACTTTCGCAAGTAAAGGAAATTGTTGGGAGTTAAGCAAAAGTGAAACATAAATTATGAAGATACTATTATTAGGAAGCGGCGGCAGAGAGCACGCCTTGGCATGGAAGATCTCGCAGAGCGAGAAAGTGGAGAAACTGTTTATCGCCCCGGGTAATGCCGGAACAACCAACTGCGGCGAGAACGTGGCTATCGGTGTCAACGAATTCGAGAAAATCAAGGAGTTCGTTGTCAGCAATGCCATTGACATGGTGGTGGTAGGTCCCGAAGACCCATTGGTGAAGGGTATCTACGACGACCTTAAGGCTGATGAGCGCACCAAGAACGTGCCCGTAATCGGTCCGTCAAAGGCAGGTGCCGTGCTAGAAGGCTCAAAGGACTTCGCAAAGGCATTCATGCAGCGTCATGACATCCCGACAGCTAAATACCAGACATTCGACGGCACTACACTTGAGGAAGGCCTGAAGTTCCTTGAGACCCTCAAGGCTCCATACGTACTGAAGGCCGACGGACTCTGTGCGGGCAAGGGTGTCCTCATCCTCCCCACCCTCGACGAGGCAAAGAATGAGTTGAAGGAGATGCTTGGCGGTATGTTCGGCAATGCTTCCGCACGCGTGGTTATCGAGGAGTTCCTCAGCGGTATCGAGTGCTCGGTATTTGTTCTTACAGATGGAAAGAACTATAAGATTCTGCCCGAGGCCAAGGACTACAAGCGCATCGGCGAGGGCGATACCGGTCTGAACACCGGTGGTATGGGTAGCGTTACTCCTGTGCCGTTTGCCACTAAGGAATGGATGCAGAAGGTGGAAGACCGCATCATCCGTCCCACTGTGAATGGACTTGCCGAAGAGGGCATCGACTATAAGGGATTCATCTTCTTTGGACTTATCAACGTGGATGGCGAACCGATGGTAATCGAGTACAACTGCCGTATGGGCGACCCCGAGACCGAGAGCGTGATGCTGCGCCTTAAGAGCGACATCGTTGACCTCTTTGAGGGTGTTGCCAATGGCGACCTCGACAAGCGTGCGATAGAGTTTGACGAGCGTGCCGTGGTATGCGTGATGCTCGTCAGCGGCGGTTATCCACAGGAGTACAAGAAAGGCTATCCCATCACTGGCATCGAGGATGTTGAGGGCAGCATAGTGTTCCATGCCGGAACAACCACAAAGGACGGCGCAGTAGTCACCAACGGCGGACGTGTCATAGCCGTAAGTTCCTACGGCAAGGACAAGGCGGAGGCTCTGAACAAGAGCTTCGAGGAAGCCCAAAAGATTAACTTCACCGACAAGTACTTCCGCCGCGACATCGGGAAGGATATTTAGAAGTTAGAAGTTAGAAATTAGGAATTCATTGAGACTACAAAGACGTATATCACGAAGCAGGAAGCTATTGCCCACAGTGGCACTTATTGCAGTGGCGATATGGGCAATGAGCGGGCTGTTCTCACATAACCTGTGGGGACAGTTCGCCTGTTTCGTCGTGAGCACCTACCTGATGGTGGAACTCAACAACAGCAATGCGCTGATAAGGATTTATAGCCGAATGATGTCGTGCTCCTACATCTTGTTAGTGTGCATGTCGCCATTCCTTTTCCATTCCACATCCACCATGCTGCTGTCTATATGCACGATAGCCACGTTCATCGCGTTGTTCATCACCTATCAGGACAAGCAGTCGATGGGGTGGACGTTCTACGGTTTCACCTCTCTCGGCATAGCCTCGGTGATTGACGTCAGGATGCTGTATTTCGCTCCGGTGCTATGGGTGGCGATGGTGTTCTATCTCAGATCGATGACCCTGCGCACGTTCCTAACATCCATATTCGGACTGCTCTGCCCCTACTGGTTTCTGTCGCTCTATCTTATATATACCGACGACTTCACCCCGGCAATTGAGCATTTCAGCCAGTTGGCGCGGTTCGGCAGGGTGGCAGACATCACGGGTCTTCCACTTAACATGCTGCTGTCAACAGGTCTTACGTTCATCCTTGGCGTCACTGGCATTGTGCATTACGTGCGCAACCGCATCAACGACAAGACACGCACCCGTATGCTCTTCAATACATTCATCCTCGTTGACATTGCCTCGATGGTGTTCATCATCCTCCAGCCCCAGCTCTATATGCCCCTGCTGACCATGATGATAATAACCACGTCGCCGCTCATTGCCCACTTCATCGCGCTTACAGACACGAGAATCACAAACTGGTCATTCATGGCGATAGTCCTTGCGGTATTGTCACTGACCCTGATTAATATTTTCCAACTGATATAGCACATGGACTCGATTATAGCATTTCTTATAAACTACGGTTATATGGGCATGGCGATTTCCGCCTTCCTTGCCGCCAGCATACTGCCCTTCAGCAGCGAGGCGGTGATGGTGGGACTGCTTGCCGCCGGTCTCGACATGTGGGCACTCATCGTGTGGGGCACCGTGGGCAACGTGCTCGGCAGCATGTTCAACTATGCCATTGGACGTATGGGCAAGATGGAATGGATAGAGAAATACCTGCACACAAAGCCCGAAGACCTTGAGCGCGCACAACGTTTTATGAAAGGGCGCGGAGCGTGGATGGGACTCTTCTCCTGTGTGCCTGTCATAGGCGATGTCATAACCATTGCCTTGGGACTCATGAGGGCAAACATCACCATATTCATCGTCAGTGTGACGATAAGCAAACTTGTGCGCTACGTGGTACTGATGGTGACTGCCGGCGCACTTTTCTCCTGCTCGTCGCCCAAACCTGCGGATGACTCGCGCGTAATCACCGTGAGCATCGAACCGCTGCGCTATTTCACCGAGCAGATTGTCGGCGACAGCTATGAGGTGGTCACCATGGTGCCCAAGGGCAGCAGTCCCGAGACCTACGAGCCTACGGCCAAGCAGATGACAAAACTCACCGAGAGTATATTATATATAAAGGTGGGAAACTTGGGCTTTGAGCGCACATGGATGCCAAGGCTGAAAGCCAACGCTCCCCACACCACTATAGTGGATGCCTCGGAGGGCATTGCGGCCGGGGAGGACGATGACCCTCACACATGGATGTCGGCGAAGAACGCATTGGTGATCGCCCGCAACATCTATAATGCCGTGAAGCAGATTAACGCCAAGGACTCCACTGTCTATAAGAGACGTCTCGACAGCCTGACTAATGTCATCAATGCCACCGACCGATATATCAGGGAGCAGACAAGTAAGGCGCAATGCAAGTCATTCGTCATCTATCATCCCGCCCTAACCTATTTCGCCTCCGAATACGGACTCGAACAGATAGCGGTGGAAGAGCACGACAGGGAACCTTCGGCGGCAGACCTCCAGCGTATTATCACCACGGCAAGGCAAAAAGGCATTAAGACGATGTTCATCCAGAAGGAGTTTGCCAACCGCAACGTGGATATCATCGCCGATGCCATAGGAGCCACAAAGGTGGAAATCAATCCGTTGGGATATGACTGGAACAGAGAGATGAGACGGGTTGAATTAGGAATTAGGAATTAGGAATTAGGAATTAGGAATTAGGAATTGGCTATAGTATTGCGAGACATAAATGCCGGATATAACGGCAGGATACAACTGCGGGATGCCTGCATCGACATCGGCGACAGGGACTTTGTGGGGATTGTCGGACCTAACGGGGGCGGCAAGACCACACTGCTGCGTGTCATCCTCGGACTGCTCACTCCCTATTCAGGCACTATAGAATACCTGCGCAACGGCGAGAGAGTGGATTCATTGTCCGTGGGCTATCTGCCGCAGACAAGGGACATCGACACCGACTTCCCCATCTCCGTGGGCGACATAGTAGCATCGGGAATGAACTCACCACGCCGGCTCTTCGGCGGATATACCCGAGAGCAGCGCAGGATGGCAGAAGAGACCATGCGCACCATCGGTATTGCCGATATGCAACATCGTCCGGTCAAGGCACTGAGCGGCGGCGAACTCCAGCGCGTGCTCTTCGCGCGCGCCTTGGTGTCACGTCCCGAGGTGGTCATACTCGACGAGCCCGACAACTTCGTGGATGATGACTTTGAGACATTTATGTACGAAACCATACGTTGCGTCAACAAGAATGCGGCAGTCATTATGGTGAGTCATGACAGGGATTTTGTCGCTGCAAACGCCAAAAAAATAATAGAAGTGAACGAAAGAGTTAAGATTTTGCGTTAAAAAGACTGAAATACACCTTATATATAATGTTATTTTAGTAACTTTGCGCCCAAATTAATAAGTTAAAGACAAAAAGAAGATGAAAAGATTCAGAATCGTGGACAACGCATTGGGATGGCTGTCATTTCTGATAGCCGCGTTTGTGTATTGCTCCACCATTGAACCGACAGCCAGTTTCTGGGACTGTCCCGAATTTATCTCAACAGGTTACAAACTCGAGATTGGTCACCCGCCCGGCGCACCGTTCTTCATGCTCACAGCCAACCTGTTCTCGCAATTTGTTAGCGACCCCTCGGATGTGGCACGCATGGTGAATACCATGAGCGCACTGCTCTCTGCAGCCACAATCCTGTTCCTTTTCTGGAGCATCACCCATCTCGTGCGCCGCCTTCTGTTGCGCAACGATGGCGAGATGACTCTCGGCAAGATGATAAGCATCGAGGCTTCAGGTCTTGTCGGCGCACTTATCTATACCTTCAGCGACACCTTCTGGTTCAGTGCAGTGGAGGGCGAGGTATATGCCTATTCGTCAGCCTTCACCGCCGTGGTGTTCTGGCTGATACTCAAGTGGGAGGAGCATGCCGACGAGCCTCACAGCGACCGCTGGCTTGTGCTTATCATGTATATGACCGGACTGTCCATCGGTGTCCATCTGCTCAACCTTTTGTGTCTTCCCGCCATCGTGCTTGTGTATTACTACCGCAAGTTCCCCAACAAGCAGGGCAATGCCGACCTCAAAGGCTCGCTCATCGCCTTGGGCATTTCGATAGTCATCTTAGCAGCCGTGCTCTATGGTGTCGTTCCTGGCATCGTGCGCGTGGGCGGATGGTTTGAACTTCTCTTTGTCAATGTCCTCGGTTGTCCTTTCAACACCGGCGAGATTATATACATCGCCCTGCTTGTGGCAACCATCATCTGGGCTATATATGAGACCCACGTGCAGCGCAACGAGAAGCGGCAGAACATCGCCTTCCTCGCCTCAGTGGCAATGCTCGGCATACCGTTCTATGGCTTCGGCATCAGCTCGGTGGTCATCGGCATCATCGTGCTTGCCATCCTGTGGTTTGTTGTCAAGTATAAGAACAAGAAGGGCGTTGCCCTCGTCAGTGCGCGCATCAAGAACACGTCTCTGCTCTGTATGCTGATGCTCATGATTGGCTATTCAAGCTATGCGCTCATCGTGATACGTTCGTCGGCCAACCCGCCGATGGACCAGAACTCTCCCGAGGACATCTTCACCCTCGGCGAGTATCTCAGCCGTGAGCAGTATGGTTCGCGCCCCTTGCTCTACGGTCAGGCCTACACCTCACAGGTGCAGTTGGAGAAGGACGGCGACATGTGCCGCCCCGTGTCAACCAAGGGTGCCCCCGTATATCAGCGCAAGGAGAAGGCATCCGCCGACGAGAAGGACTCATACTTCGTGGTGCGCACCAAGGATGAATACAAATATGCCCAGAACATGCTGTTCCCGCGTATGTACAGCTCGGCTCATTCCGCAGCCTACGAGAGCTGGATGGGCGGTGTGGAGGGCACGCAGCAGCCCTACGACCGCTGCGGCGAGATGATCAGCGTGAAGGTTCCAACAATGTTGGAGAACATCCGCTTCTTCCTCTCCTATCAGTGCAACTTCATGTACTGGCGTTATTTCATGTGGAACTTCGCGGGCCGTCAGAACGACCTTCAGGGAAATGGCGAACTGGAGCACGGCAACTGGATCACCGGTTTCGACTGGTTTGACAACCTCCGCCTCGGCGACCAAAGCAAGTTGCCAGATGACCTGAAGAACAACAAGGGACACAACGTCTTCTACTGCCTGCCACTGCTGCTCGGTCTCATCGGACTCTTCTGGCAGTCGCTGCGCAAGGGTCAGAACGGCATCCGCCAGTTCTGGGTGGTGTTCTTCCTGTTCTTCATGACCGGTCTTGCCATCGTCATCTACCTCAACCAGACACCCGGTCAGCCGCGTGAGCGCGACTATGCCTATGCCGGTTCGTTCTATGCTTTCGCAATATGGTGCGGTATGGGTGTCGCAGCCATCATCGACGAAGTCACCCGCCGACTCAAGGGCAAGGAGACTGCCGTGGCAGCCATCGTGGGTGTCGTCTGCCTGCTCGTGCCTGTACAGATGGCATCGCAGACATGGGATGACCACGACCGCAGCGGACGCTACACCTGCCGCGACTTCGGACGCAACTATCTCATGTCACTCGAAGAGAAGGGCAATCCGATTATCTTCACCAACGGCGACAACGACACCTTCCCGCTGTGGTACAACCAGGATGTGGAGGGTGAGCGCACAGATGCTCGCGTATGCAACCTCAGCTATCTGCAGACCGACTGGTATATCGACCAGATGCTCCGTCCGGCTTACGACTCCCCGTCGCTGCCCATCAGCTGGAGCCGTCTCGAATACTGCGCTGGAACCAACGAATATGTCACCATTGAGCCAGCCCTAAAGGAAAGCATTGCCGCTCTCTACGACACCTATCCCGAGGAGGCACGAAAGATGTTCGGCGAGAATCCTTACGAACTGAAGAACATCCTCAAATACTGGGTGCGTAACAACGTGAGCAAAGAGCAGAAGGAAGTCATGAAACTGCTTCTCGGCGACGGCGACCTCAACGTCATCCCGACCGACACGGTATATGTCACCATCGATAAGGAAGCAGTCAAGAAGAGCTGTATGCTCATGGCCACCGACTCCATCCCCGACCGCATGGTCATCTCGCTCAAGGGCAAGCGCGCCCTCTACAAGGGCGACTTGATGATGCTCGAACTGATTGCCAACTGCAACTGGACCCGACCCATCTATGTGGCACTCACCGTGGGCGAGGACAACTATATGAACCTCGGCGACAACTTCGTTCAGGAGGGACTCGTCAACCGCATCACCCCGTTCACCACCAACGTGCCGGGAGCCAAGAACTTCGACACCAAGCGCACCTACGACCGACTGATGCACAAGTTCCGTTTCGGCGGTCTTGAGACACCGGGCATCTATCTCGACGAGACAGTGATGCGCATGTGCTGGACCCACCGCAAGACCTTCGTGCAGCTTGCCATGAACCTCGTCAACGAGGGCGACGACAAGAAGGCGGCAGAGGTGCTCGCATATCTCGACAAGCACATCCCCGAATACAACGTCCCGATCAACTTCTGGTCAGGCTCGCTCGACGAGGCACGCGTATATGCCCACCTCGGACAAAACAAGAAGGCCATGTCGATGTACAAGGAACTGTTTAAGATATCCTACCAGTATAACCAGTGGTATTGCAGCCTCGAAGACTACCGCTTCTTGGGTTCGCAGCGTGATATCCTGAGACACTTCTATATCATGCAGCAGACACTCGTGGAGGCTGAGGAGATAGACAGCAAGTGGGCACAGCAGCAACAGCTCAAGATGAGTGCATTGCTACAGCTCTACCGCTCCAAGGGCGGAAGCTTTGGGGATGAGGAAGAAGGGTATTAAAGAATTAAAGGATTAAAGAATTAAATTGGGATGATTATCGAGCAACCTGCAATATTTCTGCGTTGGCTTTATCCACGGGCCACTTGGAGAATGGACCGTCACGAGAAGGCAGTATATCTGACCTTCGACGACGGTCCCATCCCCGAGGCTACCCCATTCACCCTGAAGGTGCTGGATGACTATGGCATCAAGGCTACCTTCTTCATGGTGGGAGACAACGTGAGGAAATATCCCGAAATATTCCAGCAGGTGGTGGATGCCGGACACCGCATCGGCAACCATACCTTCAATCACATCGGAGGATTCAAGCACTCGATATCATTCTACAGCAAGAATGCGGAGAAAGCCGACGCGTTGCTACATTCCAATCTCTTCCGTCCGCCCCACGGATGGATGCGCTGGGACCAGTATGCGTGGCTCGGACGCAAGTATCGCATCGTGATGTGGGACCTCGTCACGCGCGACTATTCCAAATGGATGACCGCCGAGGGCGTTGTGAACAACGTGAAGCGATATACCCGCAACGGCTCGATTATCACATTCCATGATTCACTGAAGAGTATTGACAAGCTGCGCACCGCGCTCCCCGAGTCAATAGAGTGGTTAAAGTCACAAGGATATGAATTCAAGGTATTTGACTGATATGAGTTCAAGCGATATGACCGCAAAGATAAAAGCCGAGGCACGGAGTCTCGGCTTTTTTACCTGTGGCATAGCACGTGCGGAAGCCGTTGACAGCGACACTGCCGAGGGCTATCGCCGATGGATTGCCGACGGTCATCATGCCTCGATGCAATACCTTGCCGACAACATCGAGAAACGTCTCGACCCGCGGTTGCTTATGGAGGGAGTGAAGAGCATCGTGTGCGTGGCTCTTTCATACGCTCCAGCAGAGCGCATGCCCGCCGACCAGTATCAGATAGCCTGCTATGCCTATGGCAAGGACTATCACGACGTGATGAAGCGGAAGCTCCATGCGCTTGCCGCAGCCTGTGGCATAAGCTATTACCGTGCCTTCTGCGACACGGCTCCGGTGTTGGAACGTTATTGGGCACAGCGAGCCGGATTAGGCTGGATTGGCCGCAACCGCCAGCTCATCATCCCCCATGCCGGCAGCATGTTCTTCCTTGGCGAGCTTTTCGTCACCGAGGAATTGGAATACGACACTCCCGCGCGCAACCGTTGCGGCAGATGTCACGCCTGCATTGACGCCTGTCCCACGCAGGCCCTCATTCCCAATGAGTCATTCCTAAATTCTCATTTCTCACTTCTAAATTCTCATTCCTCATTCCTAATTTCCAACAAGTGCATCAGCTACCTCACAATAGAGCACAGAGGCCCATTCCCCCATCCCAATCAGGATAGTCATCCCAATCAGGATAGCCATTCCCATCTGGATAGCCATTCTTCACTCTTCATTCTTCATTCTTCATTTAAAAACATCTACGGTTGCGACCGCTGCCAAGATGCCTGTCCCTGGAACCGCTTCGCCGTTCCCACCACCGAGCAGGCATTCCATCCCTCCCCTGCCCTCATGGCCATGACCAAGGAGGCATGGCACAATCTCACCATAGAGCAATACCGCACCCTCTTCAGCGGCAGTGCCGTGAAGCGTGCGAAATACGAAGGTCTAATGCGAAATATAAGAAACTTGTAATTTCAAATTTGTAACTTCTAATTTGTAATTTCTAAATAAAAAAAGATGTTGTTTTTCAATAAAAAGAAAATGGAGAACACCGAAGTATTCTCCAATTACACAGACTGGCACAGCCATCTGTTGCCGGGCGTTGACGACGGAATAAAGAGTTTTGAAGACTCTCTCACTATACTCAACCGTTATGAGGAAATGGGTGTCAAGCGCGTGTGGCTCACACCGCACATCATGGAGGACATCCCAAACACCACACAGGCTCTCCGCCAGCGTTTCGAGGAGTTGAAGTCAAGATACACTGGCAACGTCCAGCTGTCTCTTGCTGCCGAGAACATGCTCGACAATCTCTTCGAGGATCGTCTTGAGCGCGATGACCTCCTGCCAATCACCGACTCCGCCGACCATCTGCTCGTGGAGACGAGCTATTACAGCTCCCCCGTAAACTTCTGGGAGGTGCTCGAAAGAATCCAGCACAAGGGTTATCATGTCATCTTAGCCCATCCCGAGCGTTATCGCTATATGGACAACAGCGACTACGACCAGCTCCGTGAGATGCACGTCAAGCTTCAGCTCAACGTACCCTCTCTCATCGGTTTCTACGGCTACGAGGCAAAGAAGAAGTCAGAGTGGCTAATCAAGCGAGGATATTACGACCTCACCGGCTACGACCTCCACTCCCCCCGCGCCTTAGAGTTTATCCTAAAGGGAGAAATAAGCAAGAAGTCGTTAAAACAGCTCCAGGCATTAATCAATAATGAATAACTCAACTATCGGAAGTGGTTTATATGTCTGTATATGATTATGTTGCCTTCCCGCTGTAGGGGCTTACATAAAGTAAAGCCCCTACAGC
>JALFIX010000095.1 GCA_022775105.1 Prevotella sp.
TATAACCCCAAGTCCAATGGTGCCAGTGATTACATGTCTTTGGCGAACGAAGTGTTGAACCTAAAATAACATAGCCATGAGCAAGAGCAATATGTTGAAAGAAGGAATGAAAGGAGGTCTCAACGGACTCCTTTCTTCCACAAAGAAGCCGAGTAAAGAGCAAATAGTCACAGAAACCACACAAGCAACACCAGTGTCTGTTTCTGAGACAACAGAAGTGCCAGTGCATTGCAACTTTCTTATCAACAAGAGCATCCATACGAGGATGAAGTACCTCGCCATCAAGAAAGGGATGTCCTTGCGTGATATTGTCAACGAGGCAATGACCGAATACCTAAAGCGGCATGACACATGAGTGCCGCGCGGTATCATCGCCGGACAGACGATGATACCGCTATCTCTTCTATATACTCTACTAACCGAAGCATGGTAGTAAATACTATTCTACTATTATACTACTCGTAGTCGTTACTACTTTTAGTAAATACTATCCAAGCCTAATATAAGACATTGGAATAAGCATTTGGAGAACTGCATCTTGCCTGAAATCCGTTTTTTGTCCCTACACTTTCAAACAAATTCCTTTTTTCCCTTATATCAACTATCGTCCATTCCCATATACAGCATCGCCCCACGCCATCCCGCCCAGTTTTCTTTTGTATGTAAAAGATTTCTTTTCGCCTGCCTTGCCGCTGTGAATATTGTTTTGCAAAGGTAATGCTGGCGGTTTTCCAAACACCAAATCGTCCATTGCACTGACCGAAAAATCTTCCTCTGCCCGCAGAGCGTATTTTTCGCTCCCGATTTGGCTTATTGACCGCCATCACTCTTGAAAAGCAAAAAATATCCCTTGGGCAGGCAGGAAAAGCCTCCGAAAAAAGGGAAGAAAAAAACATCAGAGCAATGGCACACAAGAATGACTATCAAATCCAAAAGCAGTTAGACAAGCCTCAGACTTGGTTCTGCAAATACTATCCCGCACGCATCCGCAACGTGGGTGAGAAGGAGATTACCGACAGACAATTAGTGTTTGACTTCAAGGACGGAAGAGCCTACGAGAAAGTGGCGCAGCGCACCGCAGAGAATATGCTGACACTCTACGGCAAGGGTTGCATGAACATCGTCTTCGCCCCCGTTCCGGCATCCACAAGCGAGAGCAACGAACTCCGCTACAAGGCTTTCTGCCATAGGGTTTGCGAACTGACAGGAGCGGAAAACGGCTACGAGCACGTAAGGGTATGCGGAGAGCGCAAGACCATCCACGACAACCGCAAAAACGAGGATGAAGTCCGCAAGGCGAATGTCGTTGAGTTTGATGAGCCGTTCTTCGACAACAAGATGGTGTTGGTCTTTGACGATGTGATAACCAAGGGACTCAGTTTCGCCAAGTATGCCAACCAACTCGAAAGTCTCGGTGCATGTGTCATTGGCGGTATGTTCCTCGCACGCACGCATTATAAAGTAAGGTAAAGTATGACAAAGTACGACAAGGCTGTGTCCGTATGCTTCAGCGGACACCGCAGCGTACCCTTCGCCAAGCGGAGGGAGTTGAAGCAATGTTTGAAATCGGAGATAGCCAAGGCGTATGCCGACGGCTTCCAGTGTTTCTATTGTGGCATGGCAATGGGATTTGACCTGCTGGCGGCAGAAGCCGCCCTTTCGTTGCAAAGTGAGTTGAAGGACTTGCAGGTGATAGCAGTTGTGCCGTTCCGTGGTCAGTCTGACAGGTGGAGCAAGGAAGCGCAAGCCAAGTACGATGCCATCCTACGCATCGTGGATGATGTGGTCGTATTGAGCGAGCGTTACTACAACGGCTGCCTTCTGAGGCGCAACGACTACATGGTCAACCACAGTTCACGGCTCATAGCCTACTTCGATGGCAATCCCAAGGGCGGCACGTTCTACACCATCAGAGAAGCCAAGCGGAAGGGATTGGACATAGTGAATCTTCATAATAGTGTATAACCCATAAAACAGGAAATGCTTATGAACGATATTATTGCAATCATCGTTTGCTACTTCGTGTTCAGAGCTTTGGGCGGTGTGCTCAGAGCTTTGTTCGGCGGAGAGAGACGAAATGATTTCCGCAGAGACAGATGAGCAACTCTGCATATATTTCATAGAGAACACTACGGCTTGCCTTTGTCGCCGTATTGTACCCTATCTTCCGCTGCCATCAGAATTTCCTCAGTAGGCAGTGCGTATTGCTGTGCGCTGTTCAGGGCAGTGGCGATGGAATCAGTGGCGGTGGGAGCAAGACGTTCCTTTAGTCGGGTGTTGCGCTTCAACACCTTCATGTTGTGAATGGCGTAGGCAAGGGCTTTGGTCTGACCCACCAATACGCAAATCTTCTTGGCACGGGTGATACCCGTATAGATAAGGTTGCGCTGAAGCATCACATAGTGAGTCATCAGCACCGGCATCACCACGATGGGATATTCTGACCCTTGCGACTTATGGATGGTGGTGGCGTATGCAAGGGTCAGCTCGTCGAGTTCCGAGACCTCATACTCCACTAACTGACCATCGAAATCCACCGTCAGCGTGCGTTCCTCCATATCCACGGAGTGCACATAGCCGAGGTCGCCGTTATATACATCCTTGTCGTAGTTGTTGCGCAGCTGCATCACACGGTCGCCCTCCTTGTAGGTATAGCCGCCACGGACGAGTGCCGCCGTGTTGTAGTTCAATGCTTGTTGCAAAGCCATGTTCAGGTTGGCTGCCCCCACCACGCCGCGCTGCATGGGCGTGAGCACCTGTATGTTCGCCGCCGGCTGTCGGTAAGCCTTGGGCAGTCGGTCGCGCACCAACGAGACGATGGTCTCCGCCACCTTCTCCGGCTCTTCCTGCTTCATGAAGAAGAAGTCGGTGTGCTGACCGTTGCTGATGTCGGGGAAGCAGCCCCGGTTGATGGCATGGGCACTCATCACGATGCGGCTCGACTGTGCCTGTCGGAAGATGCGTGTAAGCCTTACCACTGGTATGACTCCCGAATCGATGATGTCGCGCAGCACATTGCCAGCCCCCACACTGGGCAACTGGTCGATGTCGCCCACAAGCACCAAGCGCATCGTCGTAGGCAGTGCCTTCGTGAGGTTGTTCATTAGGATGATGTCTATCATTGAGCACTCATCCACTATCAGTGCATCCCCCTCCAAGGGGTTCTCGTCGTTACGCTTGTAGCCGTCCTGCGGATTGTATTCCAGCAGTCTGTGAATGGTCTTCGCTTCCATGCCCGTTGCCTCACTCATCCGTTTGGCTGCACGCCCTGTGGGAGCGGCGAGCAATATGCGCATACCTGCCGACTGCAAAGCGGCGATGATGGCTTTGGTTGTGGTAGTCTTTCCCGTGCCTGGACCTCCAGTGAGCACCATCACTTTCGAGGCGATGGCTTGTCGGATGGCTTCCACCTGCACCTCGTCGTATTCAATGCCAGTTTCTCTTTGCAACTTGGCGAGGTCGAAACGAGCAGTGAATATGGAACCCACTTCTTTCGTATGAACCAAGGTGCTCAGACGGTTTGCCGTGCCGCACTCGGCATAGTAGAACGGCGGCAGGTAGATGCCAGTGCCGTCGAGCATCAAGTCCTCCGTCTCGATGGCGTGTGTCATGGCGGTGCGGATGCATTCCTCGTCGGCTTCGAGCAACTGCCTTGCCGTGGCTATCAGCTGCTGCTCCTCCGCATAGCAATGCCCCTCGTCAGCCAGTTGGTTGAGCGTGTAGATGAGTCCGCTGCGCAAACGCCTCTCGTCGTTCATCTCATATCCCATCTTGCGTGCAATGCCGTCGGCGGTCTTGAAACCGATGCCCCAGATGTCATCAGCCAGTCGGTAGGGATTCTCCTTCACCTTGTCGATGCTTTCCTTGCCATACTGACGGTAGATTTTCGCTGCGTATGCCGTGCTCACTCCGAAGCCTTGCAGGAAGAGCATCACGTTCTTAATGTCCTTCTGCTTCTCCCAGCTCGCACGTATCTTCTCCACCCGTTTCTTGCCGATGCCCGGCACCTCGTAGAGCCGCTCGATGTCAGTCTCTATCACCTCGATGGTGTCCGTGCCGAAATGCCCCACGATGAGTTTGGCGAACTTCTGACCGATGCCTTTCACCAATCCGCTGCCTAAGTATTTCTCAATGCCGTAAGCCGTGGCAGGCATCACCTCCTCCCACGTCTCGCACTGGAACTGCTGTCCGTATCGCTTATCCACCCTCCATTCGCCTTCGCACAGCAACACCGACCCTGCCGGCACTTCCAGCAGGTTGCCAACCAAGGTTACGAGGTCATCGTACCCCTTCACCTTGACTTTCATCACCGAATAGCCGTTCTCGGCATTCTGATATGTGATGCGCTCTACGACGCAACGGAGTTTGGTCATGTATTTCTGTCCTTATTTCAACTGCTTACCGTCTGCAAACGCATTGCCCACACGCAGCCCCAAGGCGATGTACCCGTGATGAACAGGGTCGTAGGTAATGAGCTGCATCTTCTCCACATCGGGCTTGCCATCCTCGGCAAGATACTTTTCATCCACAAGGATGTTCACTATCTCAGCCACGATGTAATAACCTTCTGCAGACTCGTCTATTTTCTCTTTTACACGACATTCCAATGTCATGGGGAAGTCGGTGAAGACGGGAGCGTTTACATTCTTCGACTTCTCAAAGTTCCAACCAGTCTTCGCCATCTTGTCTGCATCGTTCTTGGCAGATACGATGCCCACGAAATCTGCTGCCACCATGGTCTGCTTTGTAGCAAATGCCACAGTGAAGTCGGGGCAGTTGTTCAAGTTCACCGTAGTGGCATGTGCACCCATGGCAATCATAATCTCCTTGGCATCCCATTGACCGCCCCAAGCGGCGTTCATAGCATTGGGCTTGCCGTTTTTGTCGTATGTGCCGATAATCAGTACCGGCTGTGGAAGCATCCACGATTTTTGTCCAAATGATTTCATTTTTATTCTATTTGTTGTGTTATCAATTCATTCAACTTATCTTCTCGTATTATCTTCGGTTGTGCCTTACCTGCCAGAACGAGAATCTTTTTCTCGTTTCTGTATATGTGCAGCTGTCTGCTTCTGACCACAGCCGTCAAGGTCTCATCATCCTGCATGGCTTGCCATATCGGATAATACACGCCTTCGGGTTCAAACAGCTTCTTCTGAAGATGTGAGCACATGTTGGTTGTATCTATTGTCATATCGTTACGTCATATCATTAACATGATTCTGCCAGCTTCTTTTGTGAACATTTCAGGGAAGTGGCAGATTGTTGCATACACCTGCTTGCTTGTCACAGGCTGACCGTCCTTTCTCAGGTGCAGCCCATTACGATTGATGGCATCGGCTATCTGGTCAGTTGTCATGCCGCCATTTCGCTTCACCATCACATATACTATGACTTCTTCTATCTTCATTTTGTCGTTATATATCTAATAGCACCACCTCTACCGAAAGGGTATTCACTGACATCTTTATTCATATAAAGAGAATCCGAATAGGTATTTCCTTCAAAGCAGCAACGAGGTTTTGAAAAGATAGTACCGTCCTCTGCTTGCGTGACAAATGAATATGACTTGACTTTAATGACACATCTAACAACACCTTTATATACGCCAAGTACATATCCTATGTGTGATGCCTTTTCACTACTTATTTTCCAATATTTACGAGTTGACTCATAAATGTCGTATCTCTTATAAACCCCATTAGCTTTAGCTTGATTATAACTTTGATTGAGATTTACCAAAAGTATGTAATCCCCATTCTTTATTTCAATCTTTGGGCAATCATATAAGATGTTGAGTTCTTCTATGCTCATAATACCTTCATCCCATTGGTGGTGACCAGCCATGAGATTGGTCAACTGGTTATTGTGATTGAATCTTGAATATGTCAGCATGTCTATCAAGGTGGACTCTACCAGATATGCTTCTTTTTCTTCAAGATTATGACGGACAATGTAGTGAGCTACCTCTTTCCCCTCTGATATGATGCTTCGAATGGTGTCAAGTTTCAGATTAGGGGTATTATCTAAAAGAGCAGCCTCTGCATGTTGGAAAACCCTGTTTCCCTTACCTTTGCCTATGTAGAATATTTTACTGTTTCTTGGATCAACCAAGGCATACACATAATATCCTAAAGCCTCTTTGACTTTCTGTCTGAATTCCATATCTACGATTATTAGTTGATTATGGCTACTTTAATGACTCCATCCCGCTTCTGCTCGAAAAGTTCGTAGGCTTCCGCTATCCATGCAAGCGGATAGCGGTGCGTGATGAGCGGAGTGGTATCTATCTTGCCTTCTTTGATGAGCTGAAGTATCTCTTCGCAGTCACAGCCGTCCACACCTCCCGTCTTGAAGGTGAGGTTCTTGCCGTACATCTGAGGCAGTGGCAGCACCTGTGGCTCGTCGTAGAGGGCTACAATCGTTACTATGGCGTTTGGTCGTGCACATTGCCATGCCAGTTGGAATGTGTCCTTACCTCCCGCAACCTCCATCACCCGGTCGGCTCCTCCGTGGTCACTGTGCTTCATGACAAAGTTGGGACATTCCTCTGGTGTTGTCAGCAGGACATGGGGATAGTGTTGCTTGACGAAGGCGCGTCTTTCTTCTGATTTCTCACAGACGATGATGCGCTTGGGATGTTTCAGTATCGTGCAGATCAAGGTGCAGATGCCTGTAGGCCCTGCTCCGATAATCAGCACAGTGTCATCTTCCGTAATCTCACTGATGCGAGCTGCCCAGAAACCTGTGGCCAACACGTCACCCACAAACAATGCCTGTTCATCGGTCACGCCATCAGGAATGTGGTTAAGCCCCTGCTGTGCCAAGGGTACTCGCACATATTCCGTCTGCCCTCCGTCGATGCGGCAGCCAAGTGCCCAACCTCCATGTGGGGAGGTGCAGTTGTTCACATAGCCATGTTTGCAGTAGAAGCATTCTCCGCAAAACGTCTCCACGTTCACCGTCACACGGTCGCCTTTGCGGAATCCCTGGACTTCAGTACCCAGTTCTTCCACAATGCCAACCATCTCATGGCCAACGGTTATTCCCTGCACAGCCCTTGGTACACTGCCATGCTTGATGTGCAGGTCGCTCGTACAGATACTGCTCATCGTCACACGAACGATAGCATCCGTGGGCTCCTGTATCGTAGGTTTTGGCTTATCCACTAACTCGAACCTACCTTTATCTATATATGTATATGCTTTCATTACTTCAAGAATGGGTCAATCGTTGCCAACAACTCTGATTTATGCATCACACCGCTTGTTCTCCACAGCACTTCGCCGTGTTTGAACAACATGAGCGTAGGTACAGACTGTATGCCATACTGGCTTGCAGTCACCCCATACTTGTCCACATCCACCTTGATGATGCGGATTCTGTCACCCAATACTTCCTTCACCAGCTCCAAGATGGGGTGCATCATCTTGCATGGCTGACACCATGTGGCGAAGAAATCGACCAAGACCAGTTGGTCGCCTGATATAACGTCTTTGAATGTTTCCATTGTCCTTTATATATGCAGTTCTACGTCCTTTCCGAATGGCGCGAGCGACAGTCCTGCCATCTTGAAGTGCTGTTTGGCAAAGGGAATGCCAATGATGGTTATGAACAGCAGCGCCCCGAAAAAGACGTGCATCAGCCATGCCCACAGACCGCCAAAGACAATCCATAGGATGTTCAGCGGTATGCGGATGCAGCCGGTGGGACTCTTCGCGTCCTTCACCTCAGCACCGAAAGGCCACAAGCACAACAAGCCAATCTTGAATGTCTGCAAAGCCACAGGGATGCCGATGATGGTGATGGCCATTGCCAAGCTTCCCGTAAAATAACCGATGGCGGCTTCCAGTCCACCGAAAAGCCACCACAAAAGATTTCCTATTATACGCATATTCTTATTCCTCTCTATTATTCCTTTTCTTCAATGGTCCGCTGTGCGGCCCGCGGTTCAGCGTCACACCATGCTTGTTGAGTATGCGGAACACGGAACTTCGGCTCGTGAAGCCGCTGATAGCGAAGATGTCATCAATGCTGTGTCCCTCGTTGTACATGTTCACGATATTCTTCTCACGCTCCAGCTTCGACAGTGCCCTTTCCGACTTCTTGGGCGGACGGATATTCTGTTGCAGATGGATGATGTGCGCCGATGCCTTGCGCAGCACGGCACACTCCTCAGAGAGTGCCCCGAACATACGGATTACCTGTGAGGGCTTGGTGTCGGGGAAAAGTTCGTCAAACGTATCGATGCGGTCTTGGATGGAAATGATGCGAACCACCTTCACGCGGCAGTATTCTATGAGTGTAGCCAGTTCACGAGTGCCACGCAGTGCGTTGCTGAACCTCGACACCACCAGCTCGTCGCCGCGCTCCAGACTCGATATTAGCTGCTTCCACATCGGGCGCAGCCTCTCGTGTTCGGACAGTTCCTCTATCACCTGTACACAGCCGTATTGCTGCATCCAAGCCTTGTCTTCTGCATACTCTTCGCCATTGGTGGCGATGAAGATGTAACCTACTTTTGCCATACTGTTGTACGCTATTAAATGAAATCAAGTGCAAAGGTACACTATTTTTCCGAGAAACAATCATACTTGAACGAAAAATCATACTTAAACACGATAATTTGCCATTTTCTTTTCACTT
>JALFIX010000181.1 GCA_022775105.1 Prevotella sp.
TCTTCATTCTTCACTCTTCATTTAAAATCAAAGCTTCTGTCCCAGTTTTTCCATACCGGTTCCATTCCGATGGCTCTCAGGTCGGCATCCACTTGCTTTGCCGTACGAGGGTCGCTGATTTCAAACTGTGCCAGTGAGTCAGGATGGCAGCAGTAGCCTCCCGGGTCGGTGTGGCTTTCGGCACTCATAGTTGTGACACCGAGAGTTGCCATATTGTTTCTCACTTCGGCAGTCTCACGGGTAGAGTAGGAGATATCCACGTCGTGGTCGAATATTCTCATGGCAAAAGTCACCTGGGCCAGTTCGCGGTCGGTCATCTCCACGTTAGGTTGGAAACCTCCGTTTTCAGCCACTCTCATTCTTGGGAAGTTGACAGAATACTGTGTGCGCCAATAGGTCTTTTCGAGATAGCGCAGGTGGCGTGCAAGCATAACCACCTCAGTGCGCCAGTCCTCAAGGCCTATGAGTGCTCCCATTCCGATTTTGTGTACTCCAGCCATTCCCATTCGGTCGTAGCCGTTGAGGCGCCATTTATAGTCTGACTTCGGGCCACGCGGATGATACACCTTATAACGCTTCTCGTTGTAAGTCTCCTGGAAACAGATGACCCCGTTGAGACCGTGGTTACGCAGTTCGGCATACTCCTCTGTTGCGAGCGGCATCACCTCAATCTGCAGGTTGTTGAAGTAAGGTTTTGCCAGGTCGAGAGCCTTTGCTATGTATTTCACTCCCGTGAGCACCTTGTTCTCTCCCGTTAGTACAAGGAGATTGTCAAAGGGACCCAGTTTCTTTATGGCCTCGTATTCCCTGACGATTTCCTCCTCCGTGAGGATAGTGCGTGCCATTGGGTTTTGCACGTGAAATCCGCAATACACGCAAGAGTTTGCGCATGAGTTGGCAATATAAATAGGTATAAACATATTTATTGTATTGCCGAATCTCTCTCTTGTGATATGTCGGCTCAATCGTGCCATCTGTTCAAGATACTTGTCGGCGGCAGGAGACACCAAAGCCATGAAGTCGTCGATATTCAGATGTTGCTTGGCGAGTGCGCGCCTTACGTCGGCGTCCGTCTTTGCCATTATCTGACTGGTTGTCTCATCCCAGTCGTATTTCTGTATTTCGTCGTAAAACATGTTATTTCATTTTTTTTCATCCACCGCAGAATGCCTTGAGAATCACTATGTCGTCACCTTCATTCAGGAGGCGGTTACTCCATTCGGTGCGTGGCACCATATTATTGCTGATAGCAATAGCCACACCCTTTTCCGGCAGATTCTGCTCCACTGCCAATTCTGCAACGGTCTTTGCCGTCGTCTCTATTTCTTTGTTATTTATCTTTATCTTCATATTATTCCTCATTTCTAATTAAGAAAAGCCGTCAGCGGCGAGCTTGCCTCGGCGGTCATGTCCGCATGCTGCACGGCGAGTCCTGCCTCGTATGCCTCACGTCCACATTCCACAGCCTTCTTGAATGCGCGTGCCATAGCCACGGGGTCACCTGCCACTGATATGGCGGTATTGACCAAGCAAGCGTCGGCACCAATCTCCATTGCCTTGGCAGCGTCACTCGGTGCACCTATTCCGGCATCTACCACTACGGGCACTGTTGCCTCTTCTATGATGATATTCAGGAAATCAATAGTGCGCAGTCCCTTGTTTGTACCGATAGGAGCGGCGAGGGGCATCACGGTAGCGGCTCCCGCTTCTGCCAAACGCTTACAGAGGACAGGGTCGGCCTGACAATAGGGTAGCACAACGAATCCTTCCTTGACAAGAATCTCTGTAGCCTTGAGAGTTTCCACAGGGTCAGGCAGAAGATAGCGAGGGTCGGGATGTATTTCCAGTTTGAGCCAATTTGTTCCGAACGCCTCGCGCGCCATCTTGGCGGCAAATACAGCCTCTTCGGCATTTCGGGTGCCGGAGGTGTTTGGCAGCAGTTGGATGCCTGGTTTGGCGATATGCTTCATCATGTCGTCTTCGTTGTTTCCGAGTTCAATGCGCTTCATTGCCATTGTCACCATTTCCGTTTCAGATGCCTCGATAGCCTTTGCCATCAACTCGTTGCAACTGAATTTACCCGTTCCGAGGAACAGGCGGGAGGAGAACTCCTTCCCTGCAATAATCAATTTTTCCATTTCTTTATTACCTTATTTTATTATATATACATACTTGTTGAAAATGAAATAAGGGGTGGACTAAATGGCGGAATTATGACATATCCCTGCGTCGGCATTACCCGTATCAGGTTCCATGGGTATAATCTCAGCCTGGACACTTGTCCAAGCACCCCTCGTATCGACCGCAAAGGTAAACAAAAAAGCGGTAAATGCCAAACATCCGCCGCTTTTTTTGCATTATTTAAACAAAAATTGAACACAGAGTTACAGAGTCACAGATTTTTTTTCTCTGTATCTTCTTAAAACTTTATATTATGTCCTCTGTAACTCTGTGCCTCTGTGTTTTATTCAAAACCTATTTACTCACTTCCAATCCACTGCGTTTCGGTCGTTTGTACGAACGATAATCGTCGAGTGGTATCTCAATGTCCGGCTCTTCGAGACTACCTTCGTGGGGAAGACGGAACTTGAGATAGCGGATATTCAGGCCACGCTCAATCCACTGCGCCTCGTAGTAAGTTTGGATGCTGAGGATGGTGAGTGTCTGTTCGTCAAACCCATCTGTATGATACAGGTCTTCCGTGCGGAAGAGAACAGGCAGGTTGTTTCGCTCCACCATATATGTGGTGTAGGTGAAGAGGAAGTTGGAGTCGGTTTTCACGTGAATGACACCTCCATCAGACAGGAAGCGGCGATAGCGCTCCATAAAGTAAGTGCTTGACAGGCGTTTGCGCGGGTTCTTCATCTGCGGGTCACTGAACGTCAGCCATATCTCCTGCACCTCGTCAGTGTCGAAGAAACGGTCGATGATTTCAATGTTGGTGCGCAGGAAAGCCACATTCGTCAGTCCTTCCTCAAGGGCCTGTTTTGCCCCGGTGTACATGCGCGCCCCCTTGATATCCACTCCGATGAAGTTGACATCAGGGAATAGCTTGGCCAATCCTACCGTGTATTCTCCCTTGCCGCAGCCGAGTTCGAGCACGATAGGATTGTCGTTATGGAAATACTCCCCACGCCAGTGACCTTTCATGGCGAAGGGAGTATTGTCGATTACAGAAAAAGGATATTGGAAGACGTTGCTGAACGTCTCCATTTCAGCGAATTTCTGAAGTTTGCCTTTTGACATGTTTTATAGTTGTCAACTGAAAAAACTTATTTTCCAGCCAAGGGAGATGCCTGGGAATAGGTGCGGGAGCCAAGCTCTTTGTCGAGCATATAGAGTCCGTAACCGTTGTCCTTGATCATCTTGATATTGTCGATATATCCCTGGGCTGTCTCCTCTTCCTCAACCTGCTCGTCGATGAACCACTTGAGCATGCTTGTTGTGGCATAGTCGTTCTCGGCAACGCTGAGAGCGTAGAGGTTGTTGATAAGACCTGTAACCTTCTGCTCGTGGGCGAGTGTGCTCTCGAATACGTCGAGGATGTTCTCCCAAGATGTTGGCACAGCCTCAATAGGCTTGAGGTCAACCTTTCCTGCACGTGAAATCACGTAGTTGAAGAAAATCTTGGCATGGTCCTGCTCCTCCTGGAACTGAACCTCGAACCACTTGCCCATACCTGGGTTACCGTTTGCATGGCACCATGCTGCCATCGACAGATAAAGATATGCCGACCACATTTCGGCGTTAATCTGGGCGTTGATAGCCTCTTCTACTTTCTTGTTTAACATAAGCGTAATTTTTTAAATTATTTTAAAGTATTTATAATTAGGAATGAAATGCCTGTGCGCAGCCATTCTTCATTCTTCATTCTTCATTCTTCATTCTTCATTCTTCATTCTTCATTCTTCATTCAATAACCACCGTCGTCCATCCGTGCTTGTCTTCCTCGATTCCATACTGGATATTGCGCAGATGGTTATACAGCTTGGTAGAGACGGGACCTGGTTTGCCGTCCTTGCTGAATGTGTAGCGCTTGCCGTTGTCGAGGTCATCAAGATATGAGATGGGGGAGATCACGGCAGCTGTTCCGCATGCTCCTGCCTCCTCGAATGTGTCAAGCTCCTCCTCAGGTATCGGACGTCGCTCCACCTTCATACCGAAGTCCTCTGCCAACTGCATCAGACTCTTGTTGGTGATGGACGGCAGAATGCTTGTTGATTCCGGAGTCACGTATGTGTTGTCCTTGATACCGAAGAAGTTGGCGGCACCACACTCGTCGATATACTTCTTCTCCTTGGCATCGAGATAGAACTCGCAGGCATATCCCTTCTCATGGGCAAGGTTGTTGGCATAAAGCGAAGCAGCATAGTTGCCGCCCACCTTATATTTACCTGTTCCGAGAGGAGCCGAACGGTCGAAGTCGCGGATGATGACGTAAGGATTGGTAGAGAAACCACCTTTGAAGTATGGTCCTACCGGTGTGACGAAGATAAGGAAGAGATACTCGCTTGACGGATGAACACCAACCTGTGCACTTGTTCCGATGAGCAGCGGGCGGATATAAAGAGTGGCACCGCTCTCGTATGTGGGAATCCATTCCTGGTTGAGTCTTACGACTTTCTTCACCATCTCCTCGAACAACTCTGTCGGTACTTCAGGCATGAGTATGCCGCGGCATGTGCTCTGCAGGCGCTTGGCGTTTTCGTCCATGCGGAACACTCGCACCTTGCCGTCGGGGCAGCGGTAAGCCTTCAGTCCCTCAAAAGCCTCCTGTCCGTAGTGCAGACAAGTGGCAGCCATGTGCATGTTGATGTATTCGTCGGAGCAAACTTCTATTTCGCCCCATTTGCCGTCGCGGTAGTAGCAACGAACGTTGTAGTCTGTGCGTCTGTATCCGAACGACAGACTTGCCCAATCCAAATCTTTCATATTCTTATGTTTTTATTCTTTTTTTGTTCTTTCAGATTGCAAAATTACATATAATAATTGTAATATGCAACTTTTTCGTCGATTTTTTTGTAAAAAAAGGATAATGCGATATATAATATGGGGATATTTGTTACAATTCATAAACTTAAGTCAAGAATCGGCGAGGATGGATTTGATTTTCTCGTCGGTCTTGGTGAGTTTGTCGCGGCAGAATTTTATGAGTGCCTGCGCACGCTTCAGCTGTTCGCCGAGAGTGTCGATGTCGAGCTGGTCGTTTTCCATTTGTCTTACGATGGTCTCGAGTTCTTTTATTGCTGCTTCGTATTTCATTTTCTTATTGTTGTTTTGAGGGTGATATAATAGATGTGACTGAGCCTGAAGCAAGTCGGGTGGTGATTACGTCTCCAGGTTTCACCTGTGAGGGCGAGCGGAGCGCATGTCCGTCGGCGAGGGTGGTGATGCTGTAGCCGCGCTTCAGGAGCAGGGCGGGGTCGAGAGAACTTACACGCTGACTGAGCATGTCGAGCGCCATGCCTTGCTTGTCAAGTTTCAGGCGGATGCTATGAAGCATCGCCTGGTTGAGCCTTTCGAGCTTGCTGTCCTGTTTGGTCTTGACGAGCGAGAACAATATCGGAATACGTTCTGAGGCGCGCGTCAGTCGGTTTTTCTCCGCCGTCATCCGTTGCTGCACGTATGAGGCGATGCGCTCTGCGGCAGAGTCAATCCTGTCTGAAACCGTGGCGAGTCGTTCGATGAGGAACGCGGCTGCGGCAGTTGGGGTCTTCACTCTTGTGTGCGACACCATGTCGAGGATACACTCGTCGCGGTCGTGTCCTATACCCGTAATTATCGGAATGGGGAAATTAGCCACGTTCTCAGCCAACGCAAGCGAGTCGAACCCCGACATGTCGCTTGTCGCCCCGCCACCGCGGATGATTACCACACAGTCATACAATTCGATGTCGTCGTTGATGGCATTGAGTGCTGCGATAATGCTGTTTTCTACACCCTCTCCCTGCATGGTTGCCTCGAATAGGGTGGTGGTGAAACGGAATCCGTAGGTGTTGTCCGAGAGTTGGCGCGAGAAGTCGCCATAGCCTGCGGCAGTGCTTGACGATATGACGGCAATTCTCTGCGTGAAGAGCGGCAGGGGCAGTTCGCGGTTGAGGTCGAATACTCCCTCTTCCTTCAGAATCTTGATGATTTCCTGCCTGCGTCGTGCCATGTCGCCAAGGGTGAATCTTGGGTCGATGTCATCCACTATCCACGAGAATCCGAAAGCCTCGTGGAAGTCGGGGTGTACAAGCACGAGCACTTTCATTCCCGCTTTCAAGGTTTGTCCTGTGGTATGCTCGAAATATGGTTTTATGCTCCCCCATGTGTTGCGCCAGCATTTTGCCTGCGCCCTTGCCACGGGAGTGTTATACCCCTGCTCCTTCTGTATGAATTCAAGATAGCAGTGTCCGCGATTTTCATTAATCTGCGCAATCTCTGTCTCCAGCCAATACACACCGCTGAGACAGGAATTGATGGCGTCGCGCACGAGCAGGTTGAGCTGTTGTAGTGAGAAATGTCTTTCAGTGTTCATCTTTCACCTCCTTCCAATGATTCGAAGTAAAATCCTTCCTGCCCAAAAGCAGGGCCTTGGCAAAGTCGGGCTTGCCATAACCGAAGATATTGTCAGGATGATTCACATTGTCGCCGCTGAGTCGTACAAACTGCATGATCTGCTGTGGCGACATGAATGGCAGAGCCTGCCAAAGACAAGCCACAAGTCCACAGACGAGCGGGGTGGAGAACGATGTGCCCATATCCTCTATGATAGTTCCGCGCGAAGACACGAGAACCGTGGGGCTGCCCAATGCCACTACATCTGGCTTGGTTCTTCCGTCGGCGGTGTTGCCAACCCCGCTGAACGGGGCGTTTTTGTCCTCCGCAGTCACCGCTCCGACAGTCAATATGTCGTGTGCGTCGGCGGGGAAAGTGATTTTCTTCCAGGGACCCATACCGTTGTTGCCGGCACTGTTGACAAGTATGATACCCTTGTCGGCAAGCATGGAGGCAGTGCGCGAGATGAGGGCGGTGCGTCCGTCGAGATGCCACAGGGGATGGTCGCCATAGTGGTTGTCGTATTCATAATACCCTAAGGAACTGTTGATTACATCCACCCCCACTGAATCGGCAAACTCCGCAGCCATGGCCCAGTAGTCCTCCTCCACGGGTTGCTCCGACTGCTGGTCCTCGCATCTCAGCAACCAATACGTTGCCTTTGGTGCGGTGCCGATATACACGTTGGGCGCATTTACTGCCATAGCCGACAGGACCTTGGTGCCATGGTCGGTTTCGTTGTAGAAATTCGTGGATGCAGGAAATACAAAGTCCCTCGTACCCTTGATTTTTATATTCTGAAACACCTGTTTGCGGTCCACCTCGGCGAATCCTCCGTCCATCACGGCAATCGTCATTCCCTCGCCCCTGTAGCCCTGTTCGTGAAGCCTGATGCCGCCCAGTGCCTTGATCTGTGCCTCAGCCTGACCGTAGGCAACGTTAAACACCGAATCCCACGAGTTGAATCCGTCACGGTTTTTCTTAGTTCGTTTCACCTTTGCCGTGATACTGTCGGGCGATGTCCATACCCTTGTGGCAGAAATCACGCATGGCAGTCGCCTGACGCGTTGTATGAGATTTGTGTCAGTGCAGTTCACGAGCACGGTGTTGTTCCATTTGCTCGTACCGATAATCCGCAGTCCCTCAGTGCCGATTTGCCTGATGTATTGGTAGCTCACGGGCAGGTCGGTGGAGTCGATGGCAATCCCGAACCTGTTGCGCCTTTCTATTGCCTTGTGCGACAGAAACTGCCGTGGCTTGTCGATGGAATATCCGCATCCGCGCTTGTCCTTGAGTGCAATGCGGAAGGTATGGCACTTGCTGCCGGGAAACTTGATTCTCGGCGACGCGCCTGTTGTGGATGCCCAGATGACAACTGACACCAAGGCGAGGGCAATGAGTGAAAATGGTCTTCGAGCCATGTTATTATATCGGTTGCTATGCAAAATTGGGTGCAAACTTACTGCAATTTTGCGTAAAAACCAAATTTTTCAGGAGAAAAGTTGCTACTCTCGCCAAAACTTGTTAACTTTGCACTCGATAATACTATATAAATATGAACAAAAACACAGCAACATTGGAATTGGGGATAAAACCCGTAGGACGATTGCTCACTCAGTATGCCCTGCCCGCCGTTATCGCGATGACAGCCTCGTCGTTATATAATATGGTGGATAGCATCTTCATCGGTCAGGGTGTGGGAGCATTGGCAATCTCAGGTCTTGCGGTCACATTCCCCTTCATGAATCTATCGGCTGCGTTCGGTGCGGGAGTAGGCATAGGCTCCTCGTCATATCTGTCGGTGAAACTCGGACAGAAAGACTATTCCACGGCGCAGCGTATCTTGGGTAACAACGTCACTCTCAACATCATCATCGGATTGGTATTCTCGGTGGTGTCACTGGTTTTCCTCGACCCCATCCTCTATTTCTTCGGGGCGAGCGAACAGACCATCCCTTATGCACGTGAGTATATGATAATCATCCTTCTCGGAAATATCATCACCCACCTTTATTTCGGAATGAACGCGGTGCTCAGGGCGGCGAGCAAGCCCCGGCAGGCCATGTACACCACGATATTCACCGTGGTGCTCAACTCACTTCTCGACCCACTGTTCATCTACACCTTCGACATGGGAATCCGCGGTGCCGCCGTTGCCACTATCCTCTCGCAAGCCGTTGCCCTGGTATGGCAGACAAGACTGTTCAGCGACAAGAACGAGCTGCTCCACCTCAAGCGCGGCATATACAGGCTTGACAACAAAATTGTCAAGAACATTCTTGGCATTGGCATCTCGCCTTTCGCGATGAACGCCACGGCATGCCTTGTGGCGATATTTGTCAACCAGCGCCTGTTGGAATACGGCGGCGACCTTGCCGTGGGAGCCTACGGCATTGCCAACCGTGTGGCTTTCATCTTCGTGATGATCAACATGGGTGTCAACCAGGGTATGCAGCCTATTGCGGGATATAATTACGGGGCGCAGAAGTACGACCGCCTGATGCGTGTTCTCACGTTGGCGATGATAGCGGGTACGTGCGTCACCACCTCGGGTTTCCTCGTGGCTGAGTTTATGCCGCATCTCTGTGTGCGTCTTTTCACCAATGACGCGGTGCTTACCGAACTGTCAGTCAATGGAATACGTCTGATGATGGCGGCAATGCCCATCGTGGGTTATCAGATGGTGGTCACCAACTTCTTCCAGAGCATCGGCAAGGCAAAGATTAGCATCTTCCTATCGCTCTCGCGCCAGTTGCTCTTCCTTGTGCCGCTGTTGGGTATATTGCCGCTGTTCTTCGGCATCACGGGTGTGTGGATTGCGATGCCGATATCCGATACTTTCTCGGCAATCTTCGCCTTGGTGATGATGGTGAGATATATGAGAATGTTTAAGAAATTTTTAATGAAGTCTCGCATTTAGATTTAAAACACAAAGGCACAAAGAGACAAAGTTTTTCTTTAGATACAAAGGCGACAATATACTTGCGAAACATAATTAATTTAATTTATAATGATATGGATAAGAAGATAATCATAACCGTCGGACGCCAGATAGGCAGTGGCGGACACGACGTGGCAAGGTTGCTTGCCGATATGTTCAACTGCAAGTTCTACGACCGTGAACTCCTGAACCTTGCAGCCAAGGAGAGCGGTTTCTCCGAGAAGTTCTTCGAGCAGAACGATGAGCACAAGGGCTTCTTCAAGTCGATGTTCCAGATGCACGGCTCTTTCGCCGAAGGCTCGTTCTATCGCAATGAGTTTTCTCAGGAAAGCCTGTTCAAGTTCCAGAGCGACGCCATTGTGCACGCAGCTTCAGAGTCGTCATGCGTGTTCGTAGGCCGTTGCGCCGACTATGTGCTGCGCGACATGCCTAACAAGATAGACGTGTTCATCACCGCCGACCTTGAAGACCGCGTTCGCCGTGTGGCAGAGCGCAAGGGATGTTCTGAAGATCAGGCCCGCAAGACGATAGCGAATGGAGAGAGCGACCGCTCGTCATATTACGACTATTACACCGGCAAGCGATGGGGATATTCCGACAGCTATGACCTCTGTGTCAATTCGTCAAGACTCGGTATCCAGGGCACTGCGGAGTTTATCAGGGTATTCCTTAAAATGAAGAGTTTTTTTTAACCACAGATTAACACAGATAATAATTTATCTTGGATTAACACAGATTTTTTTTACCCACAGATTAACACAGAGATTAATTTTGGGGGGATTAACACAGATTTTGGCTGCGCAACGTAATCTGTGGAAATCAAAATATCTTTAGATATTTCAAAATCTGTGATAATTTAAAATAAACGTATCAATCTGTGATAATCTGTGGATAAAAAGAATCTGTGGATAAAAAATAAAACAATGAAAAAGATTGGAATTATTAGCGATACCCATGCTTATTGGGATGACAAGTATCTGAAGTACTTTGAGCCTTGCGACGAGATATGGCATGCAGGGGATATATGCAGTACGGAGTTGGCCGAACGTCTGGCGGCATTCCGCCCGTTGCGTGCCGTGTGCGGCAACTGCGACGGCGGCGACCTGCGTCTGATGTTTCCCGAAGTGTTGCGCTTCAAGTGCGAGGATGTGGATGTGCTGATGAAACATATCGGAGGCTATCCCGGCAACTACGACCCGTCAATCCGCAGCCGTATATACGCATCGCCTCCCAAACTCTTCATCTCGGGACACTCCCACATACTGAAAGTGAAACACGACAAGACCCTCGGATTGCTGCACATCAACCCCGGGGCTGCCGGACAACAGGGATGGCACAAGGAACGCACGCTCGTAAGACTGACCATCGACGGCGACCAGTTCCCCGACTGCGAGGTCATTTCCCTTGGAGGAAGGTGAATTATTAAACACAGAGGCACGGAGATACAGAGTTTTTTTAAAAAGTCTTAAGAAGATCAGAGATAAAACTCCGTGACTCCGTGTCTCTGTGTTTAAATTCTATTCGTTGCCATACTTATTAATACTGTGTAAAAACGTTAATTCTGAGCGTTTTGCTCTTGTTTTCATTTTTTTTGATTAACTTTGCACCCAAATTAGGAAATTATTAAATCGATTTAATATGAAGAATATCGTTATTACTGGCGGTGCAGGCTTTATCGGCTCGCATGTTGTACGCCTCTTTGTGAACAAGTATCCCGATTACCGCATCATCAACCTCGACAAGTTGACGTATGCAGGAAACCTCGCTAACCTCAAGGACATCGAGGACAAACCCAACTACAAGTTTGTCAAGATGGACATCTGCGACTTCGACGCTTTCTACAAGCTGATGCAGGACGAGCAGATCGACGGTATCATCCACTTGGCAGCCGAAAGCCATGTTGACCGCTCAATCAAGGACCCGTTCACCTTTGCACGCACCAACGTGATGGGAACCCTCTCACTGCTTCAGGCTGCAAAGCTCTATTGGGAGTCGCTGCCCGAGAAATATGAGGGCAAGCGTTTCTACCACATCTCCACCGACGAGGTGTATGGCGCATTGACAATGACTCATCCCGAGGGCATAGAACCTCCGTTCACCACCAAGGCTTCGTCGTCACAGCATCACGAGGCCTACGGAGAGGACTTCTTCCTTGAGACCACAAAGTATAATCCCCATTCTCCATATTCAGCCTCGAAGGCCGGCAGCGACCACTTCGTGCGCGCCTTCCACGACACCTACGGTATGCCGACCATCGTCACCAACTGCTCAAACAACTACGGTCCATACCAGTTCCCCGAGAAGCTCATCCCGTTGTTCATCAACAATATCCGCCATCGCAAGCCCCTGCCCGTATATGGTAAGGGCGAGAACGTGCGCGACTGGCTCTATGTGGTTGACCATGCCCGTGCCATCGACCTCATCTTCCATGAGGGCAAGGTGGCAGAGACCTACAACATCGGAGGCTTCAACGAGTGGAAGAACATCGACATCATCAAGGTCGTGATCAACACCGTTGACCGCCTGCTCGGACGCAAGGAAGGCGAGGACATGGACCTCATCACCTACGTAACCGACCGCCTTGGACACGATGCCCGCTATGCCATCGACTCCACCAAGCTCCAGCGCGAACTCGGTTGGGAGCCAAGCCTCCAGTTTGAGGAAGGCATCGAGAAGACCGTGAAGTGGTATCTCGAAAACCAGGAGTGGCTCGACAACGTGACGAGCGGAGACTATCAGAAGTATTACGAAAAGATGTACAACAATAGATAATGAAAAAGATTTTGCTTTTAGGCTCAGGTGAACTGGGCAAGGAGTTTGTTATTGCAGCAAAGAGGGCAGGACAGTATGTCATTGCCTGCGACAGATACGACAATGCCCCGGCTATGCAGGTGGCTGACGAGCGCGAGGTGTTCTCAATGCTTGACGGCGATGCACTCAATGCCGTGGTTAAGAAGCATCGTCCGGACATTATCGTGCCCGAGATTGAGGCCATCCGTGTGGAGAAGCTCTTCGAGTATGAGGAGCAGGGCATACAGGTGGTGCCAAGTGCAAGGGCGGTGAACTTCACCATGAACCGCCGTGCCATCCGCGACCTCGCCTCGCGTGTTCTCGGTCTTCGCACAGCCAAGTATTTCTATGCCAAGACCTACGACGAATTCCGCAAGGCAGCCGACGAAATCGGTTTCCCATGTGTGGTGAAACCCCTGATGTCATCCTCGGGTCACGGTCAGAGCTATGTCCACAATGATGGCGAGCTTGAGGCAGCTTTCCGCAACGCCATGGAGGGCAGCCGCGGTGACGTCAAGGAGGTAATCATCGAGGAATTCATCGACTTCGAGTCAGAGTTCACTCTCCTCACCGTCACTCAGAAAAACGGCGAGACCCTCTTCTGCCCGCCCATCGGACATGTTCAGAAGAAGGGCGACTACCGCGAGAGCTGGCAGCCATACAAGATAAGCGACGAGGCATTGGCCGAGGCACAGAAGATGGCAGCGGCAGTCACCAAGGCCCTCACGGGAGCAGGTATATGGGGTGTGGAGTTCTTCCTCACCAAGCAGGGCGAGGTTATCTTCAGCGAGCTCTCGCCGCGTCCCCACGACACGGGTATGGTGACACTCGGACACACCACTAACCTTAGCGAGTTTGAGCTTCATTTCCGTGCCGTCATGGGATTGCCCATCGCCGGCATCCATCTTGAGCATGCTGGCGCATCGGCAGTTGTCCTCTCGCCAGTGGAGAGCGACAAGCCCCTCGACTATAATCTCGATGAAGCCCTGAAGCAAGACCGCACCCGCATCCGCATCTTCGGCAAGCCCGAGGCCCACGTTGGAAGACGTATGGGAGTTGTGCTTTGCTACGGCGAGGTGGCCGACGGCACCGATACCCTCCGCGAGAAAGCCAAGGCAGCTGCCAAGACAATTCTCGGCACCGACCCGTATGCGGTGTTCTGATTATTATGATATGATTATTATAAAGTAACTCAACTTTCTCAAGTAAAATCTGCCGAGTATCCGCCGATGTAAGACCCTACATCGGCGGTATTAGGATGAATATCAATAGAATATACACTTGCGATACTTGAGTAAAGTAATAATTCAAGTGGTAACATAGAAACAATGCTATAGTAAGAAATCCATTTATAGATAAATATATTTATGTCTTTTAATTCTATTTCATACCTGCTTTTCCTGCCTACAGTATGGTTGATATATTGGATGGTAAAGAGTAATCTAAGACTGCAAAATGTGGTCTTATTATTATCCAGTTATCTTTTTTATTCATGGTTTGACTGGAAACTCTCAATATTGATTTTCTCAATATCTTTCGTAGCTTATGCAACGGGATTGCAAATTGCACGTGGAAATAAATGGATTCATTGGATATCGATTATTTTTGTACTATTAGTATTGGGTATTTTTAAATATTACAATTTTTTCATTGGAAATATTAATTCTATTTTCTTGTCTTTTGGCTATTCACTCGACATTCCGAGTTTGTACATCATATTGCCAATAGGAATAAGTTTCTACTCTTTCCAGGCAATTAGCTATGTTGTTGATGTAAAACGCAAGACGATAAATCCTACATGTGATTTGATTTCGTTCCTTACTTATATGAGTTTTTTCCCACAATTGGTGGCTGGCCCTATTGAAAGAGCCAAAGACTTTTTACCACAGATTCTTAGACATCGGAAATTGGAGAGGGGATTTTTTTCAGATGGCTGTCGTCAGGTATTGTGGGGCTTTTTTAAGAAATTAGTAGTTGCAGACAATTGTGCCATCGTTGTCAATGATATATGGAATAATTATGCTTCATATAACGGTACGACTCTTTTAGTAGGGGCAATTCTGTTCACATTTCAGATTTACAGTGATTTTTCTGGATATTCTGATATAGCAATTGGTACAGCCAAGTTGTTTGGCTTTCGTCTATCAGATAATTTTAGGTATCCTTATTTTGCTGAGTCTATTTCCGTTTTTTGGCGTCGTTGGCACATTACGCTATTGTCATGGTTTAGAGATTATGTGTATATACCATTGGGAGGAAACAGATGCTCTCCATCAAA
>JALFIX010000164.1 GCA_022775105.1 Prevotella sp.
AGTGTTTTTAAAACCTTCGTTTCTTTGTGTCTTTGTGTTTAATATACTATATATGATAAGGTGAAAAGGCGAAAAAATGGCGATATACCACGATTGTGGTATGCGAAATGATATATATGTGGTATTTCGGGAATGGAAAAATAGTCGTACCTTTGCAGCGTGAAAATAAAGAACGAGAAATTAAAGACAGAGACACGGAGTCACAGAGGTGATCTCATTAAGTGATTTAGAAGATACAGAGAAAAAACTCTGTTACTCCGTGACTCTGTGTTAATAAAAATAAAACAAAGTATTAACTTAAAAATAGAAGATTATGAGCAACAAGAAACTTCATTTTGAGACATTGCAACTGCATGTAGGACAGGAACAGCCGGACCCCGCAACTGACGCCCGCGCAGTGCCCATCTATCAGACAACATCCTACGTGTTCCGTAACTCACAGCACGCTGCAGACAGATTCGGTCTGCGCGACGCAGGTAACATCTACGGCCGTCTGACAAACTCCACACAGGGAGTGTTCGAGGACCGTGTGGCAGCCCTCGAAGGCGGTGTGGCAGGTCTGGCAGTGGCTTCTGGTGCGGCAGCCATCACTTACGCCCTGCAGAACGTGGCACGCAACGGCGACCATATCATCGCAGCCGACAACCTCTACGGCGGTACGTACAACCTCGTGGAGCACACCCTTTCAACACAGGGCGTGGAGACAACAATCGTTGACCCCTCTAACTTCGACGCAGTGGATAAGGCATTCAAGGAGAACACCAAGGCGATTATCATCGAGACCTTCGGCAATCCCAACGCCAGCGTGACTGACATCGACCGCATATCTGAGATAGCACATAAGCATAACACCATAGTTATCGTTGACAACACATTCGGAACACCGTTCCTCATCCGTCCCATTGAGCACGGAGCCGACGTGGTGGTTCACTCTGCCACCAAGTTCATCGGCGGTCACGGCAGTTCGCTCGGCGGTGTGATCGTTGACGCTGGCAAGTTTGACTGGAAGGCCAATGCCGACAAGTATCCTTCGATAGCCAAGCCCGACCCAAGCTACCACGGTGCAGTGTTTGCCGACGTGGCAGGAGCGGCAGCCTTCGTGACACGTATCCGTGCCGTCATCCTGCGTGACACCGGTGCCGCAATATCGCCGTTCAACGCATGGATCCTGCTTCAGGGACTGGAGACCCTGTCACTGCGCGTGGAGCGTCATGCCTTCAACACCAAGAAGGTGGTTGAGTTCCTCGCCAATCATCCGAAGGTGGCAAAGGTGAACCACCCCTCTCTGCCCGAGCATCCCGACCATGAGCTGTATGAGAAGCTCTTCCCCAACGGTGGCGGCAGCATCTTCACATTCGAGGTGAAGGGTGGCGAGAAGGAGGCCTGGAGCGTTATCGACAATCTCAAGATATTCTCACTGCTCGCCAATGTGGCCGACGTGAAGAGTCTTGTGATTCATCCTGCCACAACAACCCACTCGCAGCTCTCGCCCGAGGAACTGGAGCAGCAGCACATCTATCCTGCCACCATCCGACTGAGCATAGGCACCGAGCACTATGAGGATATCATTGACGACTTGGCAAATGCGCTGGAAAGCATTTGAGGAATTAGGAATTAGGAATTAGGAATTAGGAATTATTTTAAACACAGAGACACAGAGTCACAGAGGTGACATGATTAAGTTATAAGAAGATACAGAGAGACTTAAACTCTGTGACTCCGTGACTCTGTGTTTAATAAAATATAAATAAAAAAGTTATGACTAAGATAGCAAAGCAACTGACTGAGCTTATCGGCAATACGCCGCTGCTCGAACTAAATAAGTTCTCGAAGGCACAGGGCATCGAGACTCCAATTGTCGCCAAGGTGGAATTCTTTAACCCCGGCGGAAGTGTAAAAGACCGTATCGCACTCGCTATGATCGAGGACGCCGAGAAGAAAGGACTGCTCAAACCCGGCGCCACCATCATCGAACCGACCAGTGGAAATACCGGTGTGGGACTGGCACTTGTGGCAGCCGTGAAGGGATACAAGCTCGTGCTGACCATGCCCGAGACGATGAGTATCGAGCGACGCAACCTCGTGAAGGCATACGGAGCCGAGGTGAAGCTGACAAGCGGTGCCGCCGGTATGGCTGGTGCCATCAAGGCCGCCGAGGAACTGCGCGACGCCACTCCCGGATCTATCATCCTGCAGCAGTTTGAGAACGCTGCCAATCCACAGAAGCACTACGACACCACGGGTGTGGAGATATGGGAGCAGACTGGCGGTGACATAGACATCTTCGTTGCCGGTGTGGGCACTGGCGGTACCATTAGCGGTATCGCCAAGAGATTGAAGGAGAACAATCCAAATATTAAGATTATTGCCGTGGAGCCTAAGTCGTCGGCAGTGTTGAACGGCGGTCCGAGCGGTCCTCACAAGATACAGGGTATCGGTGCGGGGTTCGTGCCTAAGACCTACAACGGCGATGTGGTTGACGAGGTGTTTGACGTGGAGAATGACGATGCCATCCGCACTGGTCGTTTGTTGGCTCGCGAGGAAGGATTATTAGTAGGTATATCATCGGGCGCAGCTGCCTTTGCCGCAAGTGAGATTGCCAAGCGCCCGGAAAATAAAGGGAAGAAGATTGTTGCTCTACTTCCGGATACCGGTGAGAGGTATCTCTCAACTGTACTGTACGCATTTGACGAGTATCCTCTCTAACTGGTATCGCACTCCCTTATCCACAGATTATCACGGATAATAATTATTATTGGATTATCACAGATAGCTGACTGCTCAGCCAAAAATCTGTGATAATCCTTTCCTTCTTTAATTATCTGTGGTAATCTGTGGATAAAAATTAATGAGATTGTAACACGAAAGTTGCGGCTTTGTCGAAAATAATGCGTAATTTTGCAGCGTGAAATAAAAAACGTAATAGATATGACAAAGTTAAAACATCGCATTCTCGTTGTGGATGACGAACAGGACTTGTGCGAAATACTCAAGTTCAACCTCGAAACAGAAGGATATGACGTGGATACAGCCAACTCAGCCGAAGAGGCCATCGTGATGGATATCTCCTCATACAACCTGCTGCTGCTCGACGTGATGATGGGAGAAATGTCGGGATTCGCCATGGCAAAGAAACTCAAGGCCGACGAAAGAACCTCAAACGTGCCCATCATCTTCCTCACCGCTCGTGACACCGAGAACGACACTGTCACTGGATTCAACCTCGGTGCCGACGACTATATCTCAAAACCCTTCTCAATCAGGGAGGTATTAGTGAGAATACGCGCCGTGCTCAGACGAACCGCACCACAGCCCGAGGAAAGCGAGAAAAACATACTGAAATACCAGGGCCTGGAGCTTGACCTCGACAAGAAAACAGTGAGCATAGAGGGCAAGCAGGTGGCATTCACAAAGACGGAATTCGAACTGCTCCACACCCTGCTCGACGAGAGGGGAAGGGTGTTCTCGCGCCAGGAACTCATCAACAGGATATGGCCCTCGGACGTGCTCGTGCTCGACCGCACCGTTGACGTGAACATCACAAGGCTGAGAAAGAAAATCGGCCCGTTCTCGAAGTGCATTGTCACGAGATTAGGATTCGGATATCTGTTTGAGGAATAAAGTGCTCGTATTTTATTTTAAACACAGAGACACAGAGATACAGAATGATATTTTAAGTATGCCACAGATACAGAGTTCTTTTAATTTAAACACAAAGAAACAAAGGTTATTTCCCGGACAGGAAGGGAACAAGCGACTTAAAAGTCGCCACAAAGCATTGCGGATGATTAATAACTCTGTGACTCAGCAACTCTGTGTTTAATAAAAAAGAAGAAACATAAATAAATATGAAAATGACGGTCGGCAGGCGGATGTATGCCAGCATACTGACTACATTCGCACTCTTTGCGGTGCTGTTTATCGTGTTCCAACAGTATCGCGAGAAGGAATACAAGATAGAGACGCTCAACCTGCGCCTCCAGAACTTCAATGCCCGTATGGGCGAGGCACTGGAGCAAGAGGGGAAGGACATTGACGAATATGTAAGGAAACGCGGCATAGCGCATCTAAGGGTGACGGTTGTCGATACCAAGGGCAACGTCGTCTATGACAACCTGCGCAAGGACTACAAGAACATCGCCAACCACAGCGGAAGGAAAGAAATAAGGGAAGCACTGGCAAAGGGCAGCGGATATGACATCAACCGCGTGAGCAACACCATCAACGGCGACTTCTTCTACTCAGCCACATACTTCCCAAAACAAAAAATCATCATACGCAGCGCACTGCCCTACGACAACGACCTGGCCGAATCGCTGCAGGCCGACCAGCACTTTATATGGTTTGCACTCGTGGTGATGCTCGTGCTCTCGGTGATGCTCTACAGATTCATCAAGCGACTCGACTCCAACATCAGCAAACTCAGACTCTTCGCACAGCGTGCCGACCAAGGCGAAAGCCTCGACACGGAAGACCTCGTGGAATTTCCGGATGACGAACTCGGGGAAATATCAGAAAGCATCATAAAGATTTACATCCGACTACAAAAGACCAAGGAGGAACAGAACATCCTGAAGAGGCAGCTCACGCAGAACATCGCCCACGAGCTGAAGACCCCCGTGGCAAGCATACAGGGCTATCTGGAAACCATCATCGAGAATCCCGACATCAAGGAGGAAACAAAGGCTCAGTTCCTCGAACGCTGCTACATACAGAGCAAGAGGTTAGGCAGCCTGCTGAATGACATATCAATACTCAACCGCCTGGACGACGGCAGCAAACTGATGGAATTTGAGCAAATCAACGTGTCGCAGACAATCAGGCAGATAGTGAGGGAAACCGCATTGGAGATGAAGGAGAAGAATATGAAATTCATTGACAACACCCCAGAGGACATCATCATCAGCGGTGCACAGAGCATGGTGTATAGCATATTCCGCAACCTGACCGACAATGCCATAGCCTACGCCGGCGAGGGCACAACGATAACCCTCGACGCAAGAAAGACGGGCGAGGACAGATGGCTGTTCACCTTCAGCGACAACGGCGTGGGAGTGGACAGCAAGCACCTTCCGCGACTTTTCGAACGGTTCTACAGGGTGGATAAGGGACGCAGCCGCAAACTCGGCGGCACGGGACTCGGACTTGCCATCGTGAAGAACGCCGTACTGCTGCACGGAGGCACCATAAAGGCCGAAAACGCAAGGAATGGGGGACTGAAGTTTGAATTCTCACTCGCCAAATGAAAAAAAACAGTCAAATATTTGGCTATGTCGAATAAAAAGCGTACCTTTGTAGGCAATAATGCCTGAAGTATGTACAAAAGACTAATATCCATAACGTTGGCACTGCTGATAACAGTCATCGCCGGCGCAACAGACAACAACAGCGGACTGAAATATACAAAGGACCATCCACTTGTATATGAAGACCTATTGGACCTGCCCCCGTTCTCGTATGTGAACGACGAGGGCAAGCCCGAAGGTTTCAACATAGCCCTCGTCAAGGAGATGATGAAACGACTGGGAGTGCCATACGTGATAAAGCTTAAGCACACGCCGCTGAATTTCCAGGACGTGAGCAACGGCACCGCCGCCCTGACCATCGGCATGAAGGCGCCCTACCACGACAAATACGGGGCATACAGCGCCAACACGCTCGTGCTCTTCACCCACAGCGTGGCAAGCTCAAAGAACGCCCCCGCCGAAATACGCACTTTGGACGACCTCAGGAGCCGCAAGGTGTATGTACACCGCAACAGCTTCAGCCACAACCAGATGATTGAGGCGGGAATGGAAGCCAACGCCATACCGGCCGATGACATAAAGTCAATACTGATGCAGGTGCAGGAAAGGGACAGCGGGGTCATACTGTGGAACACATCGACACTGAAGGAACTTATAGAAAAGAACCACCTCACCAACATCAAGCTCACACCCGTGAACATGAAGTACGGCGAATACCACTTCATGTCGCGTGACTCGCTGCTCCTGACCAAACTCGACAGCATATACAACGAGATGGTGTCGAAGGACGAGGTGCTGCCACTTAGACGACAGTGGTTCTATCCCGAGATAAAGGACGAGAAACTGAACAACCTGCTGTTGTACCCCGGCATAGCCATCGGCATCTTCATACTCATACTTTTGGCATACAACATCTACTACAAGGTGAGGGAACGCCAGCTCAACGAAATCAACGACAGGCAGAGACGAAGGCTCGCACTGCTGTTGAAGGCAGGCAAGGTGGGACTGTGGACATACAACAACAAGAAAAAGACATTCACCATAATGAATCCCGACGGCAACACCAAGGAGGAGTTCAACAACAAGACCTTCTCACTGTTCTTCGACGCCGAGGACTTCACCAAAATATCCTATGCCATCGAGGACATCGAGGCGGGCATATACGAACAGACAAAGATAATGGTGAAAAGCTCGCTGAAAAACGGCAATGATGGCGACTCAAACTTAATGGCATACTATGACCTGAACATATCAGTGCTGAGGAAAGAGGATGGCTTGCCCACAATACTCATCGGCATCATGCACGACGTGACAGCGGAGAAAAAACGATTCATGGACACCAGGGACAACCTGCTGAAATACAAGACCATATTCTCGACGTCGATGGCAGACCTCGCATATTACGACGAGAACGGCATACTCACCGACATCAACCAAAACGCCTGCGACACCTTCGGCATCAAGGACCGCCAGTCGCTCATCAACTCCCACACGCACATCTCCGACATACCCGTGTTCATGGGGCTAAAGGGAGACGTGTGCCGCGAGATGTGGACATCCTCGATAACCGACATGGACAAGCTGCACCTGGAAAAGGACTCCACAAAATACTGGACCAGGACTGGCATGATATACTATGAGTTCACCATCATACCCATATACGACGCCAACGGCAAGCCGAAATGCTTCGTGTCGTGCGGCAAGGACGTGACCGAAATGGCAAAGAAGATGAACAAGGAGAGAATGAGGCAAAGGCGCATAGAAAACACGTCGGAACAGATAAAGAACTACACCAACAACATCAACTACGCACTGCAGGTGAGCGGTACAAGGCTCGCCAACTACTACACCGACACCCACGAGATGACCATAGCCCACGACATCGAGAAACCCATGCTCAGACTGTCAAGCCTGCGCTGCGTGTCGCTGCTCGACCATGAAAGCCGAGACAAGGTGGCGGCACTGTTCAACAACCTCGACAAGAAGAGGATAAAGAGATTCGACCTCAGGGTGGGCACCATATTCAAGGACAGCCGCAAGGACAACGCATACTATGAGTTCAACGGACTGCCCATCAGGAAAAACGGAAAGATAGACCACTACTTCTGCCTGTGCCGCAACGTGAGCCAACTGGTGGAGACGGAGAGACAGCTCGCCGAGGAAACACGACGCGCACAGGAGGCTGAGGAATTCCAGAACTCATTCCTCAAGAACATGAGCCACGAAATCAGAACACCGCTGAATACTGTGGTGGGATTCGCCGAACTGTTCCAAAGCGATCATGAACCGGCGGACGAACCCGTGTTCATCGACCAGATAAAGCAGAACACCGACCACCTGCTCAAACTGGTGAACCACATACTGCTGCTGTCGAGACTCGACGCCAAGATGGTGGAGACAAAAACCAATATTGTGGATTTCCCCGACTTCTTCAGGGCAAAATGCCTTATGGGATGGACACAGGGTGTGAAAGACGGAGTGAAGACAAAGATAGAGAACACCGACGAGCACCTGAGCGTGGAAATAGACGACAACCACGTGGGACAAATCATCGAGACCTTGTGCCGACTGGCAAGCCAGTTCACCGAGAAAGGACATATTGTCACAAGGTACATCTACCACTCGGGAATGATAACCATGTCGTTCAAGGACACGGGATGCGGCATGGACGAAGAGAGGAAGAGGGAAATCAAGGAGCGCAACCTCAACACCCCGAGCGGAGACTACGGCGTGGTCATACAGATCATCATCTGCCAGCAACTCGCCGCACTCATGGGAGGAAAGATGGAATTCGAAAGCATCGACAACAACGGAACAACCTTCTGGATCACCATCCCATGCAAGCTCATAGAAAAAAAGGTTGGCAATGAGCCGGAGGAAAAACCGCAGGACATGCCGGCTGACACAGCCGCACTGCTGGCCAACAGTGCCGACCTGCTGGCCAACATCGACTCGCTGTCGGAAGAGGAAATCAACCAGCTTCTCAACAGCAGCGACTTATTCAAATAACATTTTAATATATAATTAGGTATATATGAAGACAAAACCACATATACAGAACACGTTGCGTACTGTCACTGCCATACTCATGTTCGTCATCTGTATGCAGGACGCAATGGCGGCAAGGGACAACGCGGCGAAATACTCCACCCAAGAGCCGCTGACCCTCGTATGCGAAACGGAGTTCTACCCATTTGAATACCGCGACGACAACGGCAACCCCGACGGATTCAACATCAGGGTGGCATCGAAGATTCTATCCAACCTGCACATCCCCTACCGCATCAACATGACATCCAGAACAGAAGCCAACAAGGCTTTCTACGGAAATACGGCCGACCTGATTGTCACAGCTCCCACAGACCCAATCCCGGGCGTATATTACACCAAGACAAAACTGGCCCGATACAAGGTGATGATTGCATACACCAAGGGGGCCACACCGATAAGGAGCCTCAAGAATCTGAAACCCAATGACATCGTGATATTCAAGGAGGGCAACTACTGTGCGGAGATGGTGAGGTCGAGAAATCTTGTCAAACCCGAACAGATGATGTACCGCACCGTGAAACAGGGACTGCTCGGCATTGCCACCGGCGACTACCAATACATGGTGGGCGGCGAGGCGACTCTGAGAATGGTGATGAAGAAATACGACATCTCCAACGTGGAGTTGGCGGAAATCGACATACCAGAGGGAGCAGTGAGATTCTGCAGTCGCGACAGGGTGCTCATCAAACTGCTCGACGAGAAACTGGCGGAGATGGAGCGCAACGGACAATTGCAGAGGACTTACCAACAGGCAATGACTATAAACAGCAACAACCAGAAATACTCTGTCCCATACATCCTCATAGGTGTGTTCGGAGTGTTGGCGATGATCATTATCATCGTACTGGTGAACAGGTATGTGACGCTCAAGATAAGAAAGGGAATGCAATCCACCATCGAGAACAACAACATAATGAAAAAGGCTCTCGAGATAATCAACATCAACGTGCTGAACACCGACCTGAAGAAAAGGTGGGTCACTAACCTCTACGGCAACATCATGCCTGAAAACGGCATAGAAGTGGAACATACTCTGGCAAGAATACACCCGGATGACCTGGAGGAGGTAAGGAGCCAATTCGCCAACCTTATCAAAAAGGAACAGGACAACACCGCATACTCCTACAGATACAACATCGGCACCAAGGAAGAGCCTAACTGGCGAATACAGTACGCCAACGCCATACCCGAATATGACAAGAAGGGCAACGTGATAAGCCAGATAACAACCGTCACCGACATCACCGACGAGACCAACCAGGCCGAGACCGACCGTGAGACATCGGAGATATACAAGCACATATTCGAAATGCCCATAGTGGGACTGGCACTGTATGACAAACGGGGCAGGTTCATCGAGGCCAACCAGGTGATGAGGGATATCTTCAAGACCAACGGCAACGTCGGTTTTGAGGGCAGCTCTATATATGACTTCCCCGGATTCTCAAACATCGCGGACAGGGCGGGCAACGAGAACCTGTTCTTCTGCACATTCTCCGACGCCACCGACGACGGTATGCCCAACTATGTGGAAATCAGGATGAGACCCATCAAGGATGACAACGGCGAGGTCATTTACCGAATGATCACCGCACGCGACAAGACGGACGAGAGGGAAATGTATCGCCAAAGCCGTCTCAACGACGAGAAGGTGAGACTGGTGAGCGAGCAGATGATGCAATACGAGAACGAACTGAGATACCTGCTCAAGGGTAGCCAGATGAGAGTGTGGAAATCCAACCTCAAGACCGAGACCATCAGGCTCTACCGCGACCTGCACACATTCGACGAGAAATACTCATTCGATGACTTTATCAACAACCTCGAAGAGGAAGAAAGGGAAAGAGGAAGAAAGCTCATCGACCCGAGATGCAACCACGGAAAGGCATATAACGACACCCTGCTCGTAAAAGACATACACAGGGGCAACAAGATATGGTATTCGGTGAACAGTATCCCGGAATACGACGACAAGGGCAACCTCACGGGCTGCTTCGGACTGATTCACAACGTGAACGACCTGCAGGAGGCACAGATGAAGATGAGGAAGGAGAAGGAACGCGCCAACGACTCAAGCCGACTGAAGAGTACATTCCTCGCCAACATGAGTCACGAGATACGCACGCCGCTGAACGCCATAGTGGGATTCTGCGACCTGCTGCACACCATCGAGTCGCCCGAAGAGAAAGAGGAACTGCTGAAGATAATCCACAACAACTGCAACAACCTGCGACAGATTATCAACGACATACTCGTGCTGTCGGAACTGGACTCCAGCGGACTGGTGCTTAAGCAGGAGAAGTGCGACTTCGCCGAGGAATTCAACCTCCTGGCAAAGTCTCTCGAACAACGAATGACGGAACCCGGTGTGGAATACATCATTGACAACCCCTACGACAAGTGTGTCACCTCTATAGACAAGGGACGCGTGGGACAGGTGATAACCAACTTCCTCACCAACGCCGTGAAATACACCCACCAGGGACATATCAAGTTAGGTTACCGCCGGCAGGACAACGGTCTGTATATCTACTGCGAGGACACGGGTACGGGTATCCCGAAGGAAAAGTACGACAAGATCTTCGAGCGTTTCATCAAGCTCAACGACTACATCCAGGGTGCCGGCATTGGACTCAGTATATGCAAGGCCATAGCCAACAAATGCAACGGAAAAATCGGAGTGGAGTCTGAGGAAGGCAAAGGCTCGACGTTCTGGATGTGGATTCCGTGTGAAATTGAATAAAAGACTAAAAAAATGGAAGATAGAAAACTTTGTGAAAACATTATACTGGCGGATGCCGACTATATAGACAAGGTGGCATTTGACCTGACAGTGAACTTTGAAAGAATGATTGGCAGACGCATACCTAAGGCCGACATGGCAAGGTGGGCGGACTGTATAGCCCTGGACGGAGGCATACGCCAAGGCGACAACAACATACAGGTGATTCTCATACACAACAAGAATACCTCAAAGATTGAGAACTTCGCGCCATCTGACTTTGCTACGGAACTCGACGGTAAGGCATTCAAGGACAATCTCGGGGAATTCCTCTTCTCGGCGATACCCGTGGAGGAAATGGTGGAGAAGGAGCATCTCTTCTGCGACTCGCTCATGAACGTATGCTCGCAACCGGAGGTGAAACGCGTGATGGTGATTCCCAACGCCGAGACCTACTACGACGGTGTGCGTCGCGCCCTGAAGGATGCCGACGACGAGAAACGCATCACCGTGTTCGCCATGCAGCCCATGCCAGGTGGCAATTTCCGACAGGAAATCCTCGGCTACTCGCTAATGAATGCTTTGGGCATAAGGAGCGAGGAGCTGGAGGGAAGGAATTAGGAATTAGGAATTAGGAATTAAAAATTAAAATATCAAACATGGGAAGAATACTTATGATTGGAGCCGGTGGCGTTGCCACCGTAGCGGCATTCAAGATTGCACAGAATGCCGATGTGTTTACTGAGTTTATGATTGCAAGCCGCAGAAAGGAAAAATGCGACCAGATTGTTGACGCCATACACAAGGCGGGACACACAATGGACATCAGGACCGCACAGGTGGATGCTGATGACGTGGAGCAGCTCAAGGCCCTGTTCAACGACTTCAAGCCCGAACTGGTGGTTAATCTCGCACTGCCCTATCAGGACCTGACAATCATGGACGCTTGCCTGGCTTGCGGATGCAACTATCTCGACACTGCCAACTATGAGCCAAAGGACGAGGCTCACTTCGAGTACTCATGGCAGTGGGCTTATCGCGAGCGTTTCGAGAAGGCTGGTCTCTGCGCCATCCTCGGATGCGGCTTTGACCCTGGTGTTACTAGTATCTTCACTGCTTATGCAGCAAAGCACCACTTCGACGAGATTCAGTATCTCGACATCGTCGATTGCAATGCCGGTAACCACCACAAGGCTTTCGCCACTAACTTCAACCCCGAAATCAACATCCGCGAGATTACACAGAAGGGACTGTACTGGCAGGACGGCAAATGGGTGGAGACAGAACCGTTGGAATTCCACCAGCCCCTCACCTACCCCAACATCGGTCCGCGCGAGAGCTATCTGCTCCACCACGAGGAGATAGAGAGCTTGGTAATCAACTATCCCACCATCAAGCGCGCACGCTTCTGGATGACCTTCGGACAGCAGTATCTCACATACCTCGACTGCATCCAGAACCTAGGTATGTCACGCATCGACGAGATTACCTACGAGGCTCCTCTTGCCGACAATCCGTCGGAGAAGGTGAAGGTGAAGATTGTCCCCTTGCAGTTCCTGAAGGCAGTGCTGCCCAATCCCCAGGACCTCGGCGAGAACTACGACGGCGAGACAAGTATCGGTTGCCGCATCCGCGGTCTGAAGGACGGCAAGGAGCACACCTATTATATATATAACAACTGCAAGCATCAGGACGCTTACAAGGAAACCGGCATGCAGGGTGTGAGCTACACCACCGGTGTGCCCGCAATGATTGGTGCGATGATGTTCTTCAAGGGTCTGTGGAACACCCCCGGTGTTCACAACGTTGAGGAGTTTGATCCCGACCCATTCATGGAGCAGCTCAACAAGCAGGGCCTGCCCTGGCACGAGATTCACGACGAAGACATAGAACTTTAAGTTTATTTATCCACAGATAAATTATTTATCCACAGATTTCCACGGATAAATTATAAAAAAGATTATCACAGATTTCTCTGCAAGCGCAGCCCAAATCTGTGATAATCCAATAAAAATACTTATCTGTGATAATCTGTGGATAAAAATACTTATCTGTGGATTTATTCTTTTATCGCCTCCATGATTTTGGCCTCGAGTTCCTCAGCCAATTCAGGATTGTCCTTAATCATCTGCTTGGTGGCGTCGCGGCCCTGTGCCAGACGGGTGTCGTTGTATGAGAACCAACTGCCGCTCTTCTGGATTATGCCAAGTTCAACTCCCATGTCAACAATCTCGCCCACACGGGATATACCCTCGCCGAAGGAAATCTCAAACTCAGCCTTGCGGAAGGGAGGAGCCACCTTGTTCTTCACAATCTTCACCCTCACCTGATTGCCCACCACGTTGTCTCCATCCTTGATGCTCGTCACACGGCGGATGTCGAGACGCACACTGGCATAGAACTTCAGGGCATTACCACCCGTGGTGGTCTCGGGATTGCCGAACATCACACCGATCTTCTCGCGCAACTGGTTGATGAAGATACATGTGGTGTTGGTCTTGCTGATAGTGCTGGTGAGCTTTCTCAGAGCCTGGCTCATCAGTCGGGCCTGAAGACCCACGACATTGTCACCCATATCACCCTCAATCTCCTTCTTCGGGGTAAGTGCGGCCACAGAATCGACAACAACGATATCCACTGCCGAAGAACGTATCAGCTGGTCAGCAATCTCAAGCGCCTGCTCTCCATTGTCAGGTTGGGCAATCAGCAGGTTGTCAATATCCACACCGAGATTGGCGGCATAGAAACGGTCGAAGGCATGCTCCGCGTCAATAAAGGCTGCAATACCACCCGCCTTCTGGGCCTCGGCAATGGCGTGGATAGCCAATGTGGTCTTACCGGAAGACTCCGGACCGAAGATCTCGATGATACGTCCCTTGGGATAACCACCCACACCGAGAGCGGCATTAAGTGCGATACTGCCTGTAGGTATCACCTCCACCTTCTCGATCTGTTCGTCGCCCATTTTCATTATTGCTCCCTTGCCGAAATCTTTCTCAATCTTCGACATAGCCGCCTGAAGCGCCTTCAGCTTCTCTGACTTCTCGTCAAATATGTCATCTGTCTTTTTTGCCATACTTTTATTTAATTACAAATTACAATTTATTAATTCTTCACTCTTCATTCTTCATTTACATAACCTTCCCGTTCTTGTCAAACTTCACCACAACACCTTCGCGTGCATAGATCCAGTCTTCACGTCCGTTGCGGTCTTTTACGGTGCGGGTAGGACTACCCTTGGCCATCTTGACACACTCCTTGGTCATACCCTTTATGGCCTTGCCTTGCTGCATGGCAGTGACATGCGAAGCCGGATACTTGGAGAAATCCACAGAACCCTTCTGGAAGAGATAATTGAAATAATCCTCGCGGTGTCCGTCGATGTCGCCCGCCACATTGTCGTCATGCTCGAAAGCCACGTCCTTATAGAACACCTCACCGGTCTTCAGGCTCTTCAGCGTGAGTTTCATATACTTAGTGCCATTCATACCCTTGACGGCATTGATGATGAATGATGAAAGGCGCATTACCGTGACCTTCTCACCCTTCTCGTTGGTCATCTGGGTGCGATATCGGGTATAATAATTCTTACCTATATACGAGGCATATTGCTTTGCCGAAGTCTCGTTGGCATCAGCCAGTTCAAACGAACCGTAGAAGGTGAACTTGGTGTTGTCCATAATGAACTCGTCATCGCGCAGGCCGCAGTTGGTCTTGCTCATCGCCACATTCTGATAGAACTCCCTGCCGTTCTTGTCAGCCACGATAATCTTGACAGGGAATTTTCTGCTGCCCACTCCGACAGCCACAACCTTCACTTCCTCGTTCAATGGCACCTTCACCTCCCTGTAGCCTTCGCCCATGTCGTCAGTGTCCTCACGGAAGAGTGTCGTCTTGGTGTAAAGGGTTTTGCCCATCAGCAATGTGCGCGCAATATCCACGTCACCAAGATAGGCAAGAGTCGGCACGCCCATCTTGTTATAGCAGTAATCCTCGAACGAACCGTTAGGCACACGATAATAGTAAGCCTTGCCGTCGTCCTGACAGACAAAGTTGATATATGTAATCCCCTCGGCAGTCTCCGTGTGGTTCTTGTATATCATAATCTTGTGCTGCAACTTTCCGCTGCTCACTTCCTTGTTGTTAGACGCATCGGAGAAGGTGTTGACAATAAGGTCATACTTCTCAGGCATAACCATAAACTTCATACCTTCCTTCCAGTTGCACAAGCTCTGGAATTTGAAGTTGTCCCTAACAAAGTCTGGGGCTGACTCTTCTTCCTCAGCCTCCCCTGCAGTGTCGCTGTTGTCTTCATTCTGCTTCACCACTGTCTTTTTTACATTCTTGGTCTTTACGAAATAAGACTCCTGTGCCATTCCTGACATACCCATCAAACAAGATAGGGCAATAAGTGCTAGTTTTTTAATTTCCATACTCTTATATTTATAAAGAGGTTATTATACTATTAATAGTTTCACGTTGCGAAATTAGACAAAAAATTGCAAACCACAAAGTTTTTTGCCAAAAAAATGCATATAATCTGCCAAATTGTCAGTATTTTGTATTTTGGCACACGCTTTGCAAACCCAATAAGTGACAACGGAGCCATAAATTGACTCCATAAACAATTAAGAATAATAACAAAATAAAAAAATACAATTATGGGAAAGATTATTGGAATCGACTTAGGAACAACTAATTCATGTGTTGCCGTTTTCGAGGGCAACGAACCAGTTGTAATCGCCAACAGTGAAGGCAAGCGTACAACACCTTCAGTGGTTGGTTTTGTGGAAGGCGGCGAGCGCAAGATTGGTGACCCCGCAAAGCGTCAGGCTATCACCAACCCCAAGAACACCGTCTATAGTATCAAGCGCTTCATGGGCGAGAACTGGGCGCAGGTGGAGAAGGAAGTTAACCGCGTGCCCTTCACAGTGGTCAACGAGGGTGGATATCCACGTGTTGACATCGACGGACGCAAATACACTCCGCAGGAAATCTCTGCCATGGTGCTCCAGAAGATGAAGAAGACCGCAGAGGACTATCTTGGACAGGAAGTGACCGACGCTGTCATCACCGTACCAGCATATTTCTCTGACTCTCAGCGCCAGGCAACCAAGGAAGCCGGACAGATTGCCGGACTGAACGTGCGCCGTATCGTCAACGAGCCTACTGCCGCAGCCCTGGCTTACGGTGTTGACAAGGCCAACAAGGACATGAAGATTGCCGTGTTCGACCTCGGTGGCGGTACATTTGATATCTCTATCCTCGAGTTCGGTGGCGGTGTGTTTGAGGTGCTCTCCACAAATGGTGATACCCACCTTGGTGGCGACGACTTCGACCAGGTGATCATCGACTGGCTTGTACAGGAGTTCAAGAACGACGAGGGTGCCGACCTTACTGGCGACCCTATGGCAATGCAGCGTCTTAAGGAGGCTGCCGAGAAGGCAAAGATTGAGTTGTCAAGCTCTACTGCCACAGAAATCAACTTGCCTTACATCATGCCCGTAGGCGGTGTGCCAAAGCACTTGGTGAAGAACCTCACCCGCGCAAAGTTCGAGCAGCTCGCCCACTCTCTTATCCAGGCTTGTCTCGTGCCTTGCCAGAACGCCATGCGTGATGCCAAGCTCAACACAGCTGATATTGACGAGGTTATCCTCGTGGGTGGTTCAAGCCGTATTCCCGCAGTTCAGACTCTCGTGAAGAACTACTTCGGCAAGGAGCCTTCAAAGGGTGTCAACCCCGACGAGGTGGTGGCAGTGGGTGCCTGCATCCAGGGTGCCATCCTCAACAAGGAGGGCGGCGTAGGCGACATCGTGCTTCTCGACGTTACTCCCCTTACTCTCGGTATCGAGACCATGGGTGGCGTGATGACCAAGCTCATCGAGGCCAACACCACTATCCCCTGCAAGAAGAGCGAGGTATTCTCAACAGCAGCCGACAACCAGACTGAGGTGACCATCCACGTGCTCCAGGGCGAGCGTCCGATGGCAGCACAGAACAAGTCTATCGGTCAGTTCAACCTTACAGGTATCGCTCCCGCACGCCGTGGTGTTCCTCAGATTGAGGTGACATTCGACATCGATGCCAACGGTATCCTCAAGGTGTCTGCCAAGGACAAGGCCACTGGCAAGGAGCAGGCCATCCGCATCGAGGCATCATCAGGACTCAGCAAGGAGGAAATCGACCGCATGAAGGCAGAGGCAGAGCAGAACGCCGCAGCCGACAAGGCTGAGCGCGAGCGCATCGACAAGCTCAACCAGGCTGACTCGCTCATCTTCACCACCGAGAACTTCCTCAAGGACAATGGTGACAAGATTCCTGCCGACCAGAAGCAACCTATCGAGAATGCCCTGCAGCAGCTCAAGGATGCCCACAAGGCCCAGGACATCGCTGCCATTGACAGTGCAATGTCAAACCTCAACAACGTGATGCAGGCAGCCTCTGCACAGATGTACCAGCAGGGTGGCGCACAGGCAGGTCCCCAGCCAGGTGCCGACCAGGGCTTCAACAGTGGAGCACAAGGCGGACAGCAGGGAGGACAGCAGTCTTCAGACAACGTGCAGGACGCTGACTTCGAGGAGGTTAAATAAGCTCTTTTAGAAATCATATTATAATAATTTGGGTAACTTTGGACACACAACCAAAAAGAGTTTTCTGATTGGTTGTGTGTTTTCTGTTTAAAGGATTAATGGGAAGAAGAATTAAAAGGAGTTGCCTGAGAACGGGAGGGATTATACTCGTCATCGTGACAGTGTGCATCATCCTGTGTGTCAAGGCTTGCTCGGGTAATAAAGATGAGGAACAGACAACGGCTATTGAGGAAATTGTGAAGGAAGGGGCTACTGTAGATACAGCTCTCGTCAGCAGACTGCAGGAGTTTGCAAGCAAACCCAGACCGGAGGGCCAGTTTGCCTTTCACGTATATGACATCACTGCCGACTTGCCTGTATATGGCTGCAACGACACATTGGCACTGCCTTCGGCATCATGTATGAAACTGCTGTCGGGCATTGCCGGACTAAGGCTGTTGGGCAGCAACTATCATTACTGGACTGCCATTTTCATGCACGGTACAGTGGCTGCCGACGGAACACTCAACGGTGACATAGCCTTCCGCGCCGGACTTGACCCCCAGCTGATGGCTCCCGACCTTAATGACTTTGCCAAGGCTGCCAAGAAAAAGGGGATTAAGCGTATTAGCGGAAAACTGTTTGTTGACCTCACCATCACCGAGCCGGTGAAGAGTGAGGAGCATTGGTTTCCATGGGATTTGACATTCTCTAAATACGGATTGTTTTATAAGGGCAAGGACCGGGTTGTAAAAGCATTGAAGGCGTCACTCAGAGGACAAGGTGTCAGCGTGAAGGACGAACAGATAGTGATGGCGACTGTGCCCAAGGGTTCAAAATGCCTGCATATAACACGCAGGTATATCGACGATGTGGTGAAGAGAATGTGGAAAAACAGTTCCAACACCCAGGCCACGGCTATGCTATACACCATCGGAAAGACTGTGAATCCACAAGGCGACCCTGTGACTTCGGGAGTTGAATACCTGAGAGAGTTCATCGCTGACAGTTTGTCACTTGACAGTCCATCGCTCTGCGTCCACGACGGATGCGGACTATGTACACACAACTGTCTCTCGCCACTTGCACTCACAACCATCCTGCGCTATGGTTATCACAACGAGTATATACGTGTATCGCTCAACCGCAACCTATCCATAGCAGGTGTGGACGGCACATTGGTGCGCGAGATGGGCGGGCCGAAGCTACGCGGAAAGATACGTGCCAAGACGGGCACACTCTCCCACCCTTACGGCATCAGTTCGTTGGCGGGATTCTGTGAGGGAGCCAACGGGCATACCCTCGCGTTCGCCATCATGGACAGCGAGATGTCGGTGCTTGACGCACGAGTGCTGCAGCGCAAGCTATGCGAGGCGTTGGTAAAGGAATAGATGGACAACAAACACAGAGACACGGAGGTACAGAGTTTTTGAATATATACTCTGTGTCTCCGTGTCTCTGTGTTTAAAATATACTATTCAGCCGCGTTTTCCTTGTCGATGGCAATGATTCTTGCCTTCACGGCTTCGTACTCGCTCTTGAGTCTTTCCACCTTGCGGTTCATGTCGTCGATGAGCTTGTTGCCCTTCTTGCTGCTTACGCTAAGGAATCCGATGTTGTTCTCGTAGGTCTGTATCTCACTCTTAAGTGACTCATACTGACGCATCAAGCGTGCACGCTCGTCCATAGGCTGCTGATTATCTCCGCCCCGGCGTGACTTTCCGCCCTGACGGCGCGGTTTGCCCGGAGTGATGCCGAATTTGATGCGCAGTGCGTCAACGGCAGTGTGATACTCGTCATAGAGTTTGTCTTTCTCCCTGAACGGCACATGTCCCACAGCCTTATAATCCTCAGCAAGCTGTTGCAGGGTTTTCTGTGCCTCGTCAACATCCTCAGTATCAACCAAAGCCTTAAGCTGGGCAATGATCTCACGCTTGCGCTCGAGATTCTGCTGCTCTTCGTTGCGCTGTCCGGATGTGGCGATATTGCGCGCCTCGAAGAAATGGTTGCAGGCGGCAAGGAAATCCTCCCACAACTGGTCACCCTGCTTCTTGGGCACCATGCCTATGGTCTTCCACTCCTTCTGGAGGGCAATAAACTTGTCAGATGTTGACTTCCAATCCGTGCTGTCCATCATCGAGCGGGCCTTTTCCACCAATGCGCGCTTTCTCTCGGCATTGAGTTTGAATGTATCCTTAAGCTCACGGAAATACTGTGCCTTTCTGCCAAAGAAGTCATCACATGCAGCGCGGAAACGCTCGAATATCTTGACGTTCATCTTCTGGGGAGCGAAACCAATGGTCTTCCATTCAGCCTGGATATCCATAATCTGCTGGGTATGACGCTCCCAGTCGCCAGAACCCTTGTTTTCCTCAGCTGCAATGGCCTCCACCTTCTCACACAGGGCGGTCTTGCGCACGAGGTTATCCTCCTCCTTTGACCTCAGTTCGTCAAAGTGCTGCTGGTGGCGCTTGTTGACCACAGTGCTCGCAGCCTTGAATCTTGCCCATACCTGTTCGCGCAGTTCCTTGGCAACGGGGCCAGTCTCGCGATATTCCTGATGCAGTTTCTGCAACTGGTGGAATGCGCTGATGACATCCTCCTCATCTGCAAGCTTCTCGGCAGCCTCACACAGTTTAGTCTTCAGTTCAAGGTTTTTCTTGAAGTCATATTCACGTGCCTCGATATTGAGTTTGAACATGTCGTAGAACTGCTCCACATAGAGCTGGTAATTACGCCACAACTCATTAGCCTTGGTGGCAGGCACACTCTTGATTTCCTTCCATTCCTGCTGCAATGCCTTAAACTCAGGATAAGACTTGCCGGCATCCTCGGGTGAAGTCACCATCTGCTTGATTTTCTCGATAATCTCGAGCTTGCGTTGCAGATTACGCTCCTTTTCCTCCTCCTGTTCGCGGAAGAGTTTAGCACGCCTTTCCTTCACTATGCCCATCTCGGCCTTGAAAGCCTCCTCTTCCTCGTCAGGCACAATCTGATAAGCGTCGGGGGATCCTCCGCCTTGAAGATATTCCTTGTAACTTGCCTCACGTTCGGCGATGTGCATTTTGTAAAACACTGTCTTGAGATAGTCCACTTCGTCCTTGTCGGGGTCAGCCTCGCCGTGGGCTATTTCGCGCACACGGTCGAGAACCTCACGCTTTGTGGCGTAGGTTGGAAATACGGTCTTGCCCACTTCAAGGGCGTTGTTTTCAGAGTCCATCATTCTAACTTTTTTAGTTAATGATTCAGTTATATCATCGAAATTTAGGCTCAAAATTAGTAAAAAAATTCGAAACTACCTAACATTATTAGGTTTTTTTTGTGTTTTTTCAACTAAATAAGCCTTTTATGACGGAAAATCCACCAAAATAGGCCAGAAACTGCCACTGAAATGACCATTGCAATGACAAATCCGTATTTGTTGGATTCCATTCCGTTCACGAGATTCATACCGAATAAACTGGCTATGAGTGTGGGGAACATCATGAGAATCGAGACCGACGTAAGGGTACGCATCACGGTGTTCATGTTGTTGTTGATGATGCTCGAATACGTGTCCATTGTCGATTCCAGGATGTTGGAGTAAATATTGGTTGTCTCCCTCGCCTGCGACATCTCGATATTGACGTCCTCGATGAGGTCGGCATCCAACTCGTCTATCTGGAGTTTGAACTTCAGTTTGGACAGTAGGGTCTCGTTGCCACGTATAGATGTGATGAAATACGTGAGCGAGTCCTGCAGTCGGCTGAGTCCGATGAGCGACTCGTTGTTCACCTCGCGGTCGAGGTTGCGCTTTGCCTTCTCGATGAGTCCGTTAATTTGCTTCAGCCTCTTCAGATACCACACTGCCGACGAGAGGAAGAGGCGGAATGTCATATCGACATAATCGGTGAATCCCTCTCCCCTCTTCTGCTGGAAGCTCACGAAGTCGATCATCATGTTTGTCTCGTAGTAGCACACGGTGATGGTGACATCGCGCTTGTGTATGATACCGAGCGGCACTGTTGTGTATGGAGTGCGCGAGCGTATCTCCTTGACGTAAGGAATACGCAGGATGATAAGCATCCAACCGTCATCATACTCGTAGCGGGCACGCTCATCGGTATCGCTGATGTCGGGCATGAAGTAGTCGGGTATGTTAAACTCGTTTTCGAGGTAGAGCTGGTCTTCCTCTGTCGGACACGTTACCTGTATCCAGCAGTTTGGCTGCCATTCACTGATGGTGCTGAGACCACCATTGTAGTTCCAGAATGTTTTCATTGTTCCAATCCGTTTTTCTTTTTCACACAAAATCTCGGGCAAGAGGATTGGCGTCTTGCCTCATCCTCACGCCTTAATTCTTGAAGTTTTCCGCGTGATAATCGTCCATAATTTTACTTTTTTATTGTTTACGGGTGCAAAGGTACAAAAAAATTAGGAATTAGGAATTAGGAATTAGGAATTTTCTGTTCCACGTAACAGTTTTTTAACATTTTCGACTAATTCTTAATTTTTGATTTTAAACACAGAGGCACGGAGTCACAGAGTTTATTAGTTTTTTCTAACACAAAGACACTAAGATACAAAGAAATCTTTTTCCGGTTAAGGAAGATACAGAGAGCAGCAAAGCTGCGTTAAACAAAGTCCACAAAGATTTTTGTCAAACACTGAGGCACGGAGTTACAGAGTTTTTCTCTATATCTTCTTAATAACTTAAAATTTTCCTCTCTGTATCTCTGTGCCTCTGTGTTCGATTATAAATCACCCGCAAGGCTTTGTGGCGACTTTTAAGTCGCTTGTCACCTTTGTATCCAAAGAAATCCTTTGTTACTTTGTGTTTAAATAAAAAACTCTGTATCTCCGTGCCTCTGTGTTTTAATTTTAATTCTCCAGTGCAGCTGTCAGCAATCGCCAGAACGGCTCTACCGAAGAGGCTAGTGCGCGCTCATTGGTGGAGTGAGGCGAGCGGATGTCCGGTCCCATCGACACTACGTCGAGGTTGGGGTACTTGCCGAGGATGATTGAACACTCAAGTCCGGCATGGTCTATCTGAACAATGCCGTCCTCGCCGTTCTGCTCCTTGTATATGCGCATGAGCTTGGCAAGCAGCGGACTGTCGGGATTGGGATCCCATCCACCGTAGCTTCCTGAGGTCTCCACCTTCATGCCCGCCATTGAGAAGCAGCTTGAAATCATTGTTGTGACATAGTCCTTCATGTCCTCGCGGGCACTACGGGGCAGAAGTTTGATGAGCGACTTGCCGCCTTCGATGTCGATGATGGCGAGGTTGCTGGAGGTCTCCACTACATCGGGATATGCGGGAATCATGCGTACCACACCGTCGTGAACGGCATAGATGGCATCCACGAGATTGTCCTGGATCTCCACAGGCACCTGCATCTTCGGTGTCTCAACGTCTTCGGCAAAGAACTCAATGCCGCTCTCGATACCCTTGTATTCGTCGATGAAGGTTTCGCGCCAGTCGTCCACCATCTCCTTGAGAGCCTCGACATTCTCCTTAGGCAATGTGAGAACCACCTCAGCCTTATAAGGAATGGCATTGCGCATGTTGCCGCCGTGCCATGTGGTGAGACGTGCCTCACATTCGGCAATGGCCTCGCGCACAAAACGCACCATCAGTTTGTTGGCATTGGCGCGACCTACGTGTATCTCCAGACCTGAATGACCGCCACGCAGACCCTTGAGCGTCACTTTCACGGCAGCATCATCTGCCTCGGTCTCCACTTCCTTATAGTCGAGGGTGGCAGTTACATTGATACCACCGGCACTTCCGATAACGAACTTGCCCCAATGCTCAGAGTCGAGGTTGATAAGGATGTCACCATGAAGTTCGCCCTCAGGCAGGTCGTTTGCACCATACATTCCCGTTTCCTCGTCAGCGGTGATAAGACCTTCCACCGGACCGTGCTTCAATGACTTGTCTTCCATGACAGCCATGATTGCAGCCACACCAAGACCGTTGTCAGCACCGAGGGTAGTACCCTTGGCCCTTACCCAACCTTCCTCGTCGATGTAAGTCTGCAAGGGGTCAGTCTCGAAGTTGTGAGTGCTTTCGGGCGACTTCTGCGGCACCATGTCCATGTGTGCCTGGAGGATAATGCCCGGCTTGTTTTCCATACCTTCGGATGCAGGCTTGCGCATCACGATATTATTTGCAGGATCCTTAAATGCCTCAACTCCCACGCTTGCGGCGAAGTCAAGAAGGAACTGCTGTACTTTCTCAAGATGTCCTGACGGACGGGGCACCTGTGTAAGTGCGTCGAAATGGCGCCAGATACATTCCGGCTGTAGATTCTTAATTTCCATAGGTTATTAATATTTTAATTCTTTAATTTAAGTTTCGTATTTTATGGAGTTAAAGGAGTTAAAGGACAATAATCTTTTCGCATCCCTTGGGAGGTATCAGGGCCAAAACATACGTCTTTAACTCCTTTAACTCCCCTTAACTCCATTAACTCCCCTTCACTTCTTTCACTGAAAGGAATGACACCGCCACCCATGCATAAACTCCCATGAGTATCACGAGCATTGTCTGCACGGTATGTACGATGAGTACGAAGTATAGGGCATTCTGGTCTGTCACACCATATAGTATGAGCATCGTCTTGACGGCGAAATGCCATGGCCCGGCACCGTTGGGAGTGGGCACCAATACCGCTATGCTACCCACCACGAAAGTCACCATTGCACAGCCCAAGCCTAAGTGTGACGTGAAGTCGAAGCAGAAGAACGTCAGGTAGTAATGCAGGAAATAACTCGCCCATATACCGAAGGTGAACAATATGAATAGCGGCACGTTCTTCACATTCTTCAGGGATATCACTCCCTGCCATATTCCGCCCAAGGTGGCTTTCACCTTATTATATATAGATAGCTTTTTGAGCAGGAAATGGAGCAGCACAAGAGCCGACAGTCCGCAAACCGCAGTGACGAAATAGCCCATCAGCGAGAAACGGCTCAGCACCGACTCCACGCTTGTGCCTGTGCGGTCGAAGAACACGTTGAAGATGTTCAACTGCAACAGCAATGTCAACCCAGAAAAGCCCGCCACCACTAATGAGTCAATGGCTCGCTCGGTGACAACCGTTCCCAATGCCTTGGAGAATGACACGCCATCATAGCGTTTCAGCACTCCGCATCGCGTGAACTCCCCCACTCTCGGCACCACAAGGCTCGCTGCGTATGATATGAACACCGAATAGACACTGACAGAATTTCTCGGTTTCTCGCCTATTGGCTCCAATGTCTGGCGCCACCGCCATCCACGGAATGCCTGCGCAAGAATGCCGAAAGGGAACGACAGCAGCATCCACATCCAGTTCATCTCATTAAACAAGACATGACGGATGCTACCGAAATCGAAATCCCGATACATCCAATACAATATCGCGCCTCCCAACACCAAGGGCAATATAACCTTCACTATAACGCTCGACAGCCTCAATTCCTAATCCCTAATTCCTAATTCCTAATTTCTAATTTCTAATTCTCAAAGTAGTAAAGGAAAAACGCATGTCCCTCAAGCGCCGGCTTGCGCTGGTCCTTGATTTCAATGCGGAACTTTATTTCAGCCTTCACCGTACCTCGCAGATTGGCTATAGACTCAAGGTCGGCAACAAGACGGATAGACTCACCCGACTTAACAGCCTGTCCAAACTTCATCTTGTCCATACCATAATTGACCATCATCTTGAGATTATTCACCTCGATAATCTGATTCCACAAATACGGAAGCATCGAGAGAGTGAGATAACCGTGAGCGATGGTAGTCTTGAAAGGACTCTCCACGGCAGCTTTCTCGGGATTCACATGAATCCACTGATGGTCGAGAGTGGCATCCGCAAATATGTTGATGCGCTCCTGCGACAGTTCCACATAGTCTGAAACACCAAGATTCTTGCCGAGCATAGCGGCAAACTCTTCATAATTGTTGATTACTAACTTGCTCATATCTTCATTTAAATTTAAACATTTGCTTGCAAAAGTACAAAAATTATTGGGAATACGAAAATTTTTGCCCTATATTTTTGTTTTATAAGCAACTTTGATTACCTTTGCAGAGAATATTAATGGAAATAATTACATTTTTTAATCAATACAAACATTTAGTATGAGAAAATTAATATTAATGCTGTGCCTCACTTTAGGCTTCTCGGCACATGCACAAAACAAACAAAAGCCTGCGGCAACTAAACAAAAGTATGCCGTAACAAGACAGAAGACTGCCGTAACAAGACAGAAGACAGCTGCAACAAAACAGAAGTCTGTGGAGGTGAAGCCTCAATGCACGGAGGTGATGCTCGAGACTACGGCGGGAAACATCCGCCTAAGGCTCTACGACGAGACACCTCTCCACCGCAACAACTTCCTTAAGTTGGTGAATCTGCATGTCTATGACTCGCTGCTCTTCCATCGTGTCATCAAGGACTTCATGATTCAGTGTGGAGATCCCAAGAGCAAGGATGCCGCCCCGGGAGTGTATCTCGGTGAGGGCGACCTCGACTGGACTGTGGAACAGGAACTCCGTCTGCCGCAGATATTCCACCGACGTGGTGTATTGGCTGCCGCCCGCGAGCCAGACGAGGCGAATCCTTACCGCGAGTCAAGTGCCTGCCATTTCTATCTGGCATGGGGAAAGAAGTTCACCGACGAGGAACTCGACAAGATGCAGCAACGTCTCGACACTCTCTATGGATACCGTGTGAAACTGACTCCCGAGATGCGCACCGCATACAAGACCATAGGCGGCATACCTCATCTCGACGGAGGCTATACTGTCTTCGGGGAAATCATTGAAGGACTGGATGTTCTGGATAAAATACAACAGACCGCCACTGACAAGAATGACCGACCTATCGATGACCAGCGCATACTGAAGGCATACGCCATTAAAAATGAAGAGTGAAGAATGAAGAGTGAAGAATGAAAAGTGAAAAAACACAGATTGTACAGTTGAAAGAAACGCCCTGAAAGGGCAATGAACACATAGCCCAGGGCAGAGCGAAGCGGCACCCTGGGTTTGGATGCCAAGAAATGGGAACGTCCTGAAAGGGCAAAAGCGCAATATTGCAGTGAATAACGCTTTTGCCCTTTCAGGGCGTTTATCGCAATAACATCTAAAAACCCAGAGCATTGCCCTGGGCTACGTGCTTTTGGGCTTTCAGCCCGAACTCGCATCCTAAGTGAGCTGCGCCGCCACGAGGTTGGTCAAATCGACGAACTCGGCCACGCTGAGCTGCTCTGGACGTCGGGTCATGATATCCTGCTGATAGAAGTCGGGAGAGACCTCACGACCGGCGAAAAGCTGCTTTAATGACACGCGCAACATCTTACGTCGCTGGTTGAACACAGTCTTCACAACACGCTTGAAGAGCTGTTCGTCACAACCGAGGTCTGTCACGTCATTGCGAGTCATACGTATCACTGCGCTCTTCACCTTTGGCGGCGGATTAAACACATTCTCGTCAACGGTGAAGAGATATTCCACGTCATACCATGCCTGTATCAGCACACTCAATATTCCGTATGCCTTATTGCCAGGGGCAGACGCCATTCGCTGCGCCACCTCACGCTGAATCATACCCGTGCAACAGGGAATGAGATCCTTGTTGTCGAGCATCTTGAAGAATATCTGCGAAGAAATGTCGTATGGATAGTTGCCCGTAAGCACAAACTGCTTGCCATCAAACACCTTGTCAAGGTCCATCCTCAGGAAGTCCTCCCCAAGTATATTCTCGCGCAGGCGCGGGAAATGCTCGTTGAGATACTCCACCGACTCGGTATCTATCTCCACAACCTTCACAGGTCGCGGTTTCTCCATAAGATACTGCGTCAGCACACCCATACCAGGACCCACCTCGAGTACTGGCAGTTCAGGACATGCATCCACCGTGTCGGCAATGCGCTTGGCTATTGAGAGGTCAATCAGAAAGTGCTGACCAAGATTTTTCTTCGGGCGAACCAGTTTCATGTTTTCTCTTCGTATTTACGTGTTCTATCTCAGGGGTTAAGGAGCTAAGGAGTTATCGCTCCCTTTGGTCGCTAGGAGGAGTTTCCTTGAGCGGTAGCGAAAAAAGCCATTAGTTTTGAGCATTGGATATAAGCACTATAACATTTGGCTTAACTCCTTAACTCCTTAACTACCAAAATCTCCCTTACTTTCGAAAGATGAGTTATTAATTTATGAAATAAAAAAGCGCAACCTTAAAAAAAGATTGCGCTCTTCTTTGTTGGGATACCCGGACTCGAACCAGGAAAGGCAGGACCAGAATCTGCAGTGTTACCATTACACCATATCCCAATTTATTGTTGCAATCGTGTTGTTCCCTGATTGCGAGTGCAAAGGTACGGCGAAATTCTGGAATCACCAAATATTTTCCCAACTTTTTTCAGTTTTACCCTAATTTTTTCGACTTTTATTACAAAACCACCTGTTTATTTCTTCTTATATATCATTTTTACGGGTTTGTAGCACACGTTGTCATACTTTTCGAGTATGTCCCCCTTGTCGGTGTCCATCACCCAAACACTACCGTTTTTACCCACCTTCGACGGCTCATAGAACGAGATGTATGTCTTGCGGTGGTCGGCACTCATCTCGAATCCCGTGATTACAGCCTCGTCGGTACCTACAGTCTGCAAGACCTCGGCAGCGGTGAGCAGTTGGGATGTGGTGTAGTTCCATTTCCTCACCTTGTTGCCGTCGGCAAAGAGAAGCGAGTAGTATGTCATGTTGGCAATCGCGGGTGTTGTCGGTTGCAGAGGCGACACGCCTATGCAGGCTATCTTCGTTCCGCCATTGTCGGCAAGCATTGTCTCGGCAGTGTCGAAGTTATACTTCCAAAGGGATGTGGAAAGCACAACCTTCTGCACCAACTGTCCGTTGTTCACGATGACAAGAATCTGCGGGTCGTTTGTTGCCGCCTGCTCTGCGGTCATCCTCACGTAGGTCATGTTGCAGAATGTCCTTCCGTCGAAATAGTTGTTTGTGCCTGTGCAGTTGTCGCGGGTCTGATGATAGTTCTTGCTACAGAAATAAGGTCCGTAGCCATTGTATATCTGCGCTAATGCACCGATTTCCTTGTCCCATACCAACAGTTCGTAGTTCCAGCCAGTACCGTTGTCCCTTACCACCATGCTCTGCTCGTAAGTGTATTTCAGTTTAGTGGGTGGCACGAGTGCACCCTCAGTCGTTGAGAACTCATACATCTTGCCATTCTCGCACAACACGGGATAAGCCACTCCCGAGGCATCCATCGACGGTATGCCAAGGATTGTTGGCTTGAAGTCGGGATATTCCGTCACCGGCAGCATATTCTCCACCACCATCGTTTTCTCATTTATATAATATAAGGTGGGAACATCCGTTGCTGTGCCTGCACCCTGACATGCGATAATCAGGCTACCCGCACTCTGCACGATGTCGGCAGGATGCGATGCGAAAGTAATGTCATCGTTGTTCTTCGACAGGCAGTCGTAGTCATAGAAAGCCGCCGTCTCGCCATCGAGGGGAGTCTGCATAAAGGACAGCATTGGTCTGCCCGCAGCGTCCTCGCTGATAATCGTGATACCCTCCTCGTATGGGGAGTTGACATTCAGTTTAAAGGGAAAGAATGTCTTGCCGTCCTCGTTTTCGAGGATGAGTCGGCAGTTCCAACTACCCAACTCCTTACCTGTGAAGTTGAGCGTCGCATCCGTGCTATACACTTTCTGGTCAATCTCCCAAGTGGTCTTCACGTCCTTCTGACCATTGGTCTGCGAGTACTTGGGCGTTATGACGAGAGTCTCGTTCTTGTTGATGTTATACACATCCTTCACAGAACCCTCGTCGATGATGATTTCCGTCAAAGGCCGGTCGCCCAATGTAGTGTCGTCGCTGAAGCAGGACGTGAGAGTCAAGACGGACAATAGGGCTGAAAAAAAAGCCTCACCCCCTGCCCCTCTCCAAGAGAGAGGGGAGTTGATTAGTTTTGCCAATTGATTTATTGTCTTTTTCATTGTTTTCTATTTTTAATTCTTAATTCTTCATTCTTCATTTATAAAACACAGAGACACGGAGTTACAGAGTTTTTATTTTTTTGAACACAAAGACACAAAGATACAAAGTTCTCTTTTTCTGCCTAAGGAAGATACAGAGAGCAGCAAGCTGCTTTAAACAAAGTCCACAAAGTTTTATTTGTCAAACACAGAGTCACGGAGTCACAGAGTTTTTTTCTCTGTATCTTATTAATTACTTAATAATTATTGCTGTCCGATAAAAATCGGATTTGATTAATATTCGTTTGAAAATGCCCTTAAACAGGCAAATTAATATTTCGTTTCAAAAAGTAACCTCTACTGATCATCAAAAAGGTTCAATTGTCGTATATTCTGACTCTTGT
>JALFIX010000165.1 GCA_022775105.1 Prevotella sp.
AGAGTTGCCTGAGGATGAACTCGCGCGTGTCTTTCCCCACAACCTCAAGGCCACGACATTCCTTGTGCATCACGTATGCGGCAAGGAGGAAATCCCCGAAAGCCTGAAGAGCCATTTCCCCAAGGCCGACAGGAAAAACACGTGGGGCAAGTTCAGCGAGAACGTGTTGCGCGTGGTAGTGGAGCGTTGGGATGACAATTATATATGGGCTACGGAGGAAGAGAACAACACCACGCTGCAGATATGCTATGGCAAGGACAACAAGATACTGACACTTGAAGGCAAGGCAGACTGGTCGTATCTCAGGACTGTGCTGTGGGAAGGCGCGCAGCTTAACCTTGTCAGAATACGTATGGACGAGCGGGGATTGACGGTTATGCCCGAACTAATCATTCTCGAGCCGGATTTCCTTGTGAATATCACCACTATAGCTAATTGTTTTGAGTCATACGCCGAGTCGCCTTTCGTGAATCTTATTAACAAGATAAAGCCCAATCCCAACACGATGCCGATACATCTCGGTAATCTCTCTGGACAGTTTCTCGACGACACGGTGCATGGCAGGGAAGTGTCTTTTGAAAGCGGTTTGAAAGAGTTTGTCAACAAGAATGTGCTTGGCATGATATCGTGCCAGGAACTGATTGACAATTTCGGACAGTTCAGGCAGGATGCACGGGCGCAGAAGCGAAACATCGAAAAACTGATAGGCAGCGACCTGCCCAAGTCAATCGGACAATACCGCAAGGAAGACGTCGTTCTCGAACCGTCGTTCTTCAGTGAGGTGTTGGGCATTCAAGGGCGTCTTGACTTCCTATATCAAAACGGCAAGGACGTGACTATCATAGAGCAGAAGTCGGGAAAGGGTGAATATGTGCCTTACCGCACCCCAGGCTATAATCCTGATGTTCCCCAACCGAAAGAGACCCATGAGGTGCAGCTTATGCTCTATCGCGCCCTGTTCAACTATGAGTTCCGCAAGTATGCCGAGGACCTGAAACACATCATGCTCCTTTATTCGAGATACTCGGGAGGGTTGGTGATGATGGGTAATAATCAGCGGTTGCTGCTCAGGGCTATAAGGATGCGCAACCTGATAACATGGAGCGAGATCCTTTATGCCAAGGAGGGACTGGACATACTGACAACGCTTACACCCGAAAAGCTGAACCAGAAAAACCTGTCGGGCCGTCTGTGGGAAAACTACATCCGTCCCCAACTCTCGTCACTGCTTGAGCCTATTCATTCAGCCACCAGGCTCGAACGCCTGTACTACCTGCGCTTCCTGCGTTTCCTCGAAAATGAGCAGTTGCTATCGAAGGTGGGAAACAAGCTGAAGGAAGACTCCGGCTTTGCGTCGATATGGAATGACACGCTTGAAGACAAGAAGACGGCAGGCAATATCTACGACCGCTTGACAATCGAGGGTGTAAGGCTTGAGGAAGGCAGTGAGTCGTCGGTAAGCGGAATAATACTGCGGTTCAACGAACCTCAGTCGGCTGACACCACCAATTTCCGTATCGGTGACATCGTCATCGTCTATCCTTATAATTATAATACCCATACGAAGACTCCCAATGCCTGTGCGCAGATGGTTCACCGCGCGTCTATTGTGGATATTCGCGAGAACGTGATTGAGTTGAAATTACGCAACAGTCAGACTGACAGGAACACCATAGAGAACAGTCCCGAAGGTACGCTTTGGGCAGTTGAGCACGACATGCTGGAGTCGATGACGGGAGGACTGTATAGTGCGATGCACTCTTTCCTCTCGGCACCCAAGTCACGTCGCGACCTGATTCTCTCCCAACGTGAGCCTTTGTGTGACAAGGCGAGGCGTCGCAAGGGGGAGTACGGACCGTTCAATACCCTCGTGGAACATGCCACACAGGCCAAGGACATATTCCTCATTATAGGTCCCCCGGGCACGGGTAAGACATCCTACGGACTAGTGAACCTGCTGAAGGAGGAACTGTTGAAGGATGGCACAAACGTGTTGCTGCTGTCATACACCAACCGTGCGGTTGACGAGATATGCAGCAAACTCTTGGGCATAAGGGAAGAAGACCCCGACTTCGACTTTATCCGCATAGGCTCCGACCTGTCCTGCTCAAAGGAATACCGCGATTTCCTGCTCAGTGCCAAGTCGAAGAAACTGAATGACGCCAATGCCGTTAGGAAGATGATACAAAATACGAGGGTGTTCTGCGGAACCACGGCAGCACTGAATGCCAATATGTCGCTGTTGCAGGTAAGGCAGTTCAGCCTTGCCATCGTGGATGAGTCCTCACAGATTCTCGAACCGCATCTTATAGGCCTGCTCAGTGCGGAGAAGGACAACCGTTGCCGCATTGAAAAATTCGTACTCATAGGCGACCACAAGCAACTTCCCGCAGTAGTGCAGCAGACAGCGGCGGAGTCTTTGGTGACAGAGCCAGAACTCAACGCCATCAACCTGACGGATTGCCGCTTGTCGCTGTTCGAGCGTCTGTTGTCCCGGTTCAAGACTCCCCACGGATATGACGAGAGGTTCGTGTATATGCTCACCAAGCAAGGGCGAATGCACAGGGAAATTGCAGAATTTCCGAATTACGCCTTCTATGGCAACAAGTTGGATATAGTGCCGCTCGGTCATCAGTTGCTTCCCAACGTGCGCAAGGACTCCGCCAACAGCATCATCACCATGCTCACCACCCGTCGCATATCCTTCGTGGCAGCCGAACCGCCGGCATTGTCCCCCTCTGCCAAGACAAATCAGACTGAGGCACAGATGATTGCCGCCACGGTGCATGCCGTATATGACTTGGAGTCAGATGATTATGATTCAGAAAAGACCGTGGGGGTGATAGTGCCCTACCGCAACCAGATATCAACCATACGTAACGAGATAGACAAGTATGGCATTTCCTGCCTTCACGACATCACGATAGACACTGTCGAGCGCTATCAAGGCAGTCAGCGCGACTATATCATCTACGGCTTTACGGTTCAGCAACCCTACCAGCTTGATTTCCTCACAAACAACGTGTTTGAGGAGGACGGACAGTTGATTGACCGCAAGCTGAACGTGGCGATGACCCGTGCGCGCTTGGGTCTTGTGCTCATAGGCAATCCCGCAATGCTCAAAAAGAACGTTACATTCCGCAAGCTGTTGGACTTTGTGCGCAGCAAGGGCGGATATTTCGATGTGCCCCTGGCTGACTATTGCGAAGGGAAATTCCAGGTTGACTGATTATTTTGGCTAAATAACTCAACGTTTCATAGCGATTCATAAGGAACAGGTACGATGGTTCGTTAGTTAGTAGCGAATCATTGGTGCCAGTCCCTATGATTCTCAGAAAAAGGAAAAATTAGAAAAAAGTACATTTTTACATTTTACATTTTTACAGAGTTAAGCATTCTTGGGCATGGATTATATAATGCAATAAACGGATATATTTATTATTTAAATTATAATATATTATATTATTATATATAATAATATAATATATTATAATTATATATGAAATTTGACAATCTCTTATGTATTAGTGTAAAAAACCTTATCTCTGTAAAAATGTAAAATGTAAAAATGTAAAACTGGAGATTCGAGGCACTGCCTATGTGAACTAAAAAGACTCACCGAGGCAGTGATAGAGAAGTCGCACCTGCTGTGGTATTCTCAGACGTAGCATCCGATTTTTTTTGACGATACTTAAGAAAATCTGAGACGTGGCGCGGCGGGAGGTGAGACGTTTTATTCCTCAGATTAACACAGAGAATTATTTAAATTGGATTATCACGGATTTTTTATTTAGGCACGGATGGACACTGCTTTTAAAAAAGACACGGCTGAGCTGCGCGATGTGTAGAGGTTTTATTTGCTATCGGCTATACTAAAGTATAGACACGGCTCTTTAGCACTGGGGATGCGGATGCCTCTGGGAGCGTGGGCGTCCCGCCCGCGGCCTGCCTATAATTCTTATCTGTGATAATCTGTGGATAAATATCTCGTAATAACTCGCAAGTTTATTAATCATATATATTACAGGTTCTTATGTTATTAAGGTTATTAATCTTGTTATTTTCTTATTTAAGATACGTTAGTTCTATCTTTAATTATTTCTCTCATAAACCAATAATTTATCCCGGTTAACAGATTCTTGTGCGAATGGGAGGAGTCTGCCGGATTCTACCAAATAGACTTTTCGGTATAGCCAGTCCTCTAATCCAATCATCATTCCTGCTATACGCATCAAAGAAATACGTTCATTCAGACGTACATACGCGCACTCTTGCACAAGAAAATATAAGATAACGTTAAAAATACACAAAATACACAACCTTGTGTATTTTGTGTATTTTTAACGTAGTCGGTAGTTTATCTTTAAATAATGTAGAGTGTAGAGTCCTAACGACATCTGTCTGAAATCTATAAATAAATGAGAGAGGAATGCCTACAGCTTTCCTTCTTCGTGGTAGGAGTAGTATCGGCCGTCGGTGATGATGAGATGGTCGAGGAAGAAGATGCGCATGAGCTTTGAGGCTTCTTTTATGCGTTGGGTTAGACGGTCGTCGTCGCCGCTGGGACGCGGATTGTTGCTCGGATGGTTGTGACAAAGGGCAAGTACAGTGGCATTGGA
>JALFIX010000168.1 GCA_022775105.1 Prevotella sp.
TGCCGCCATCATCACCATAGGCCGACAGGCAGGCGAGGGTATGGACCGCTCAGTTGAGGAGGAGTTCAACATCACTCCGTTGGAGCGCCAGCTCATCGACCGTGTGAGCGATGTGTTCCGTCAGGCAGGCAAGCCGGTGATAGTGATCATCAATTCCGGCTCGGTGATAGAGACAGTGTCGTGGCGCGACCGTGCCGATGCAGTCATCATGGCATGGCAGCCGGGAGAAGAGGGCGGAAACAGTATTGCCGACATCATGACGGGCAAGGTGTGTCCTTCGGGCAAGGTGACCATGACATGGCCTGTCACTGCCGCCGACCATCCTTCTACCGCCAATTTCCCACAGGACATGACTCTCTATTCTTATAAGGAAATGAAGGGGTGGGGTGCTCCTATCAAGAATGTGGACTTCACCAATCATGACGAGGACATATACGTGGGCTACCGCTATTTCGACACCTTCGGCAAGCAGGTGGCATATCCTTTCGGCTATGGTTTGAGCTATACCACCTTTGGATATGGCAAACCGTCGGTGAAGGTGAGCGGAAGCAATGTGGAGGTTACTGTCAGCGTGAAGAATACGGGAAGTGTTGAGGGCAAGGAGGTTGTGCAGGTATATGTATCGGCACCGAAGTCGGCTCTTGAGGTTCCCGCGAAGGAGTTGAAGTCGTTTGCCAAGACCCGTTCGCTGAAGCCGGGTGAGAGCCAGACGCTGAAGATGGTGATACCAGTGAGAGACCTTGCATCGTATGACGAGCAGAACAGCCGGTGGCTTGCGCCCGCGGGAGAATACACGTTCAGTGTGGCGGCTAATATTGCAGACGTGCGTGGCACAGCCAAAGCCAATATCAAGGAATACACCGAGAAGACCACAAATGTGCTTGCTCCGAAGGAACCGCTGAACCTGCTGAAGCAGAAGTGATATTACTCAACTTTCTGAAGTAAGGGAGTTAAAGAAGTTAAGGGAGTTAAAGACAATAGTATTTTCGCTGGCTGCCGTAGTTATAATGGCCAAAACATACGTCTTTAACTCCCTTAACTCCTTTAACTCCTTTAAACTCCATTAAATTTCCAAAACTTTGGTAAAACAGGAACTTGTTATTTATGGTTTGACAAGAGGCTTCGCATCTTTTAGATGCTCAGTCAGCTCCTCCATCGGAGGATAATAGACACGCAGGGCTGAGGACGTGGGGAAGCGGTTGAAGTATGGGGCTTTGGTGAGATAGAGCTTTATGTCTTCCGCCTCATTGCTTCGCCTCACCCCGTCGCAGTATTTGTTGATGCTCTGCCATACACGCGGCAAGACCTTTATACCGGTCTTGCCGTTTTTCATGCTCACCACCGCCACCACGTGCCATTTCTCCCGCTTGTCCATCATCTGCTCGTGCTGTTCCTTGGTGGATTTATGGGATATGGTGATGTTCCTGCCGAACTTCGTATTTATATCGCCCATCAGTTGTTGGAAGATGTGGCCATGGGTGGAAGTGTCCTTCAGTTTGTTGACGGCGATATAATAATGAATCATCTCGTGGATAATCGTGTCTTCGAGTTCCTTTTCGGGCAAGTCGAAGCGGGTGCTTATCTTCAGTTTGAAGTCATAAAAAACCGTTTTCCCCAGCAAGTTTCGCTTCCTTCGGTAAGTGCATGCCCCGAGGAATGTCCTTGCGTTGCTCATGCATATAGGAAGCATAGGGAGTTTGCCGCCGAAAATCAGGCGGTTAAACTCCCCGAACTTCTCCTTGACGTATTGTTGCGTTGCAATCATCGGTATTAATCCTTCAGCGAATAAGTGACAGTGGTCACTACGCGTACCTTTTTTATATATGGGGTATTCTGGTCTCGGTCTTCTATAGAGAACTGTCCCTGGTCGGCCTTGGTTATCTTGCTCAGCTTGCTGTTGCTGTTCTCGGCAAACTGGGTGGCAGTGATTTCAGCATTCTTGATAGCCTCCTGCATCATCTCGGGTTTCATCTTCTGGAAGGAGACGTACTCGTAGGTGGTGCGGTTGTCCCATCCGCCGTCCACCACAGCCACACCTTGTTTGAGCAGTTCGCCCTGGCGCGCCATAATGCTGCGCACGAGTTTCACGTTATGCGAGGTGACGGTGATGATGGAAGTGATGTTGTATCTGAAGGCGCGGAAGTTGTTGTTGTACTGGTCGGCATTGAGGTCGATTACCACCGGCGCGTTCACGCTTATTTCCTCGTCCTTGATGCCATTGCTCTTGAGGAAAGCCTTCACCTTGGCAGTGGTGGCGTTGATGCGCTGGTAAAGCTCAGGCAGGTCGTTGCCCAATTCCTTTGTCGGAATGGGCCATGTCACCTTGTCAGCCTCCACTTCCTTCTCGGCAAGTCCCTTCACTGTAACCACCCTATCCTTGTTGACGAAGTCATCGATACCGTCGTTGATGCACATTCCGAGGAATGCTATGCTGGCGGCAATCACCGCCGCCTGTGCGAATTTTGAGTTGATGTCCATAATACTTTATGTTATTAAAATGTTTTCCGGTACTATTACCGACTGCAAATTTACGACATTCTCACGATAAATGCAAGCATTTTGTGGTTAAAAAAGATATTTCCGCAAAGGTTTACGCAAGAAATACGTTAATAATTCTTTATTTGTATGCACACTTTCGGAGAAAATGTGTAATTTTGCAGCCGAATTTGTAAAAATAGGTATTATGACACACAATTTGTTACAAGGTAAGCGCGGTATTATCTTCGGAGCTTTGAACGAGGATTCTATCGCATGGAAAGTGGCCGTGAAGGCCGTTGAAGAAGGTGCAAGAATAACATTGAGCAACACCCCCATAGCACTGCGCATGGGCGAGCTTGACGGATTGAGCAAGCAACTCAACGCACCGGTTATTCCCGCTGACGCCACAAGCGTGGAAGATCTTGAAAAGGTATTCAGCGAGTCAGTCAAACTACTCGGAGGACAGGTTGACTTTGTGCTCCATTCTATCGGTATGAGTCCCAATGTGCGCAAGCACCGCACATACGATGACCTCGACTACAACTTCCTCCAGAAGACTCTCGACATCTCGGCAATCTCGTTCCACAAGATGTTGCAGGTGGCAAAGAAGCAGGACGCCATTGCCGAATATGGTTCGGTGGTTGCCCTGACATACGTGGCATCTCAGCGCACTTTCTTCGGATACAATGACATGGCTGACGCCAAGAGCATGCTTGAGAGCATCGCCCGCAGCTTTGGCTATATCTATGGACGCGAGAAGAACGTGCGTATCAATACAATCTCCCAGTCGCCTACGCCAACCACTGCCGGTAAGGGTATCAAGGACATGGAGAACCTGATGGACTTCTCCAACAAGATGTCTCCTCTGGGAAATGCCTCAGCTGAGGACTGCGCAAACTACTGCGTGATGATGTTCTCTGATTTCACACGCAAGGTGACTATGCAGAATCTCTTCCACGACGGTGGATTCTCGTCGATGGGTATGAGTCTCCGTGCAATGAACCAGTACTCCAAGGACCTCACTCCCTACGAGGACGAAAACGGAAAGATTATCTACGGATAACTATGAAAAGACTTACAACCATTTTGATGTTATTGGGCATCGCCCTTATGGCAGATGCCAAGGATTATGCCAAGTATTACCAGAACTTGCCTACCGAGGTGAAGCCTGTAGTGGAGGTGGTTATTCCCGACAATGAGGTGAGTATCACAGACTTCGGTGGAGTGGGCGACGGACAGACGCTGAATACTGAGGCATTCCGCAAGGCTATATCCGCACTTGTCAAGAAAGGTGGCGGAAGGGTGGTTGTGCCTCAGGGTGTATGGCTCACGGGCCCTATTGCCTTCAAGGACAATATCGAGCTTCGCATCGAGAAGAACGCCATCGTGATGTTCTCTCCCGACAAGAGTCTATACATAGACAAGGATGGAAATTCGAGTCGCGTGGAACCTTGCATCAAGGCTTCAAAGCGTAAGAATATCGCCATCACGGGTGAGGGTATAATCGACGGTAACGGCGCACAGTGGCGACCGGTGAAACGCTCGAAGGTGAGCGACGTGGAGTGGAAACGCTTCAAGGAAATGGGTGGAGTGGAGCGCAACAACGGTCAGCTATGGTATCCGTGGGACATGAAGGACGGATCGCCGAATCTCGGTGATACCCCTGAGGCTCAGGAAAAAAGACGCAACGACCTTGTCCGTTTCACTGACTGCGAGAACATCCTCTTTGAGGGTGTCACCTTCCAGAACTCCCCCCGCTTTCATGTGCATCCGCTCAACTCGCGCAATATCATCATCGACGGCATCACAGTGCGCTGTCCATGGAATGCGCAGAACGGCGATGCCATCGACATCAGTGATTGCCATCTGGTGCTGATAGTCAATTCCATCGTGGATGCCGGAGACGACGGTCTCTGTATGAAGAGCGGTAAATACAAGGAAAACGCATTGGTCAATGGTTGTGAGGATATTCTGATTCAGGACAATACGGTGTATCATGCTCATGGCGGTTTCGTGATAGGCAGCGAGAACATCTGTGGAACAAGGCGATTGGTTGTGCGCCAGTGCCGTTTCTCAGGCACCGACACCGGTCTTCGCTTCAAAAGCGGCATAGGTCGTGGAGGTGAGACCGAGAAGGTGTATATCTCGGATGTGGTGATGACTGATATCAATGACCAGGCGATAGTATTCCAGTGTGACTATGTGGATAGGCCGGCGGGTACAGCCCCCCTCCAACTCCCCCGAGGGGGAGAGTCCCAATCCGCCAATACTGCGCAGCCAAAAGCCTCCCCTCGGGGAGGTTTGGAGGGGGCTTCGGGTGCTTACATTCCCCGTTTCCACGACATACATATAAATAATGTGGTATGTCGCGGTGCAGGTACGGGAATATATGCCCATGGCATCGAGGGTTATGACTGCATAGACGTGACTATCGAGAACACCAAGATAGTGAACGCTACGAAAGAGACTGACATAGACGACAAGACGGCGAAGGTGAAACGCTGATCTTATGCGTCTCCCACGTCATTGCGTCGATGGTGAGCAGTGAGTCGGTGAGCAGTTCACCGGTTTTTGTTAGATATTTGATTGTTTCGGTGGCTTGTATGATACCAATCATACCAGCCACCGTTCCTAATATACCCACCTGACTGCTCGTGGGGATGTCGTCCTGCGACGGTTCGTCGCCGAAGATGCAGCGATAGCAGGCATGACCGGGGACGTAGGTGAAGGCATTGCCGCTATAGCGGAGCACGCCGCCGTGGGAGTAGGGCTTCCGGTTTTTGACGCAGGCGTCGTTGATGAGGTATTTGGTGTGGTAGCGGTCGGTGCCGTCGATGATGAAGTCGTAGTCGGTGAGGATGGAGGCGTTTGGAGAGGTGGGGCCGGGCAGCGAAACTGCCCGGAACGGTGGCTTTGGGGACTTTTGGGGTACTTCGGCGGTGAAGAACTCGGGGATTTCGATAATGCGGATGTGGGGGTTGATGGCTCGCAGTTTGTCGGCGGCAGAGGTGACTTTGGGTTTTCCCACGTCGGCAGTGAAATGGATTACCTGGCGCTGCAGGTTGGTTTCATCCACAACATCGCCGTCCATGAGTCCGATGGTTCCCACTCCTGCGGCGGCAAGATACATCGCCACGGGGGAGCCAAGTCCGCCGCAGCCTATGATGAGCACCCGTCCCTCAGCAAGTCTCTCCTGTCCTTCCCGTCCAATTTCCTTCAACAGTATATGTCGGCTGTATCTTTCCATTCTTTTTGTTTAAAATAAACACAGAGTCCCGGAGTCATAGAGTATTTATAACTTAATGGTTATCTCCGTATCCCTGTGCCTCTGTGTTTGTTATTCCCAGATTATTTAATCTTGTCAAATCCTTCACCGAAGACACCCTGACAGAATGTCTGTGAGACGAGGGCATCGGGGTCAATCGACTTCACATAGTCGAACAACTCCTGCGACTCGTATTTGCGGGCGAGCACCATCAGAATCTGCACATCGTGCTTGGAATACCAGCCGATGCCCTTGATCATGGTCGTTCCGCGGTGCATACGCTTGGTAATCTTGTCGGCAATCTCGTCGTATTTCTTCGAGATGATGAAGAACTGCACTGTCTGTCGCGTACCGTTGATGACGTAGTCGCACATATAGGCGGCAATCAGCGTGAACGCCACACCATATACTATCGTCTCGGTGCTCTTGAAGAGGAAATACGACGAACCGATGATGCAGAAGTCACACATCTGCATGGCACGGCCGAAACTCATGCGCGTGTATTTGTTCAACAGTGCCACGAGGATGTCAGTGCCACCCGTAGAACCGTTGTGTGAGAATACAAAACCAAGACCGGCACCGCCAAGCATACCTCCAATGAGCACGTGCATGAACTTGTCCTCGCCGGCAGTGATAATCGGATAAGCCGCAAAAACCGGTTGCAGAAAACCCACGAGCAGTGACATCATGGTGACACCGACCACCGTGCGCCATACAAACTGCTTGCTCAACTGCTTGAACGCCAGTGCAAGCATGGCAAAGTTGAGCCCCCATATACTGAAGGCAGGCGGGATGTTGAAGGCATAGTATAACAATGCCGAGGCACCCGACACGCCTCCCATCACCACCTTCTCTGGCAGTATGAAAGCCGTGAATCCGAAGGCATACAGGAATATGCCGAAGAAAATGAAGAAGAAGTCCTTGGCGAGTTGTCTGCGCTTGCGCTTCCTCTTGTCCTCCTTTGATTCCATTACAGCATCAGCTGTTGCTTCAATTGGTTGTTCCATAATATTACATTATTTATTTTGGGGACAAAGGTACATCAAAAAAATCAAACTACGAAGGATTTTCCCATTTATTTTTATGCTATAGTATGACATTTTGTCAGTAAACCCCGTTTCGGCACGAGTTTTGAGAATTAAGAATTAAAAAATAAGAATTAATAATAAAGAAAGGAGTCTGATATGACATTCGACAAGTTTACAATCAAGGCGCAGGAAACAGTTCAGGGGGCTGTGAACCTTGCGCAACGTTCGGGACAACAGTCCATAGAGCCTGTTCATCTGTTGAAGGCCTTGATGGAGAAGGCACGCGACGTGAGCAACTTCATTTTCCAAAAGCTCGGAGTCAATGCCCAGCAGATAGACATGCTCCTGGAACAGGAAATCCAGCACCTGCCGCGCGTGCAGGGCGGACAACCCTATTTCTCCAACGACACCAACCAGATACTCATCAATGCCGAGAATATCTCGCAGAAGATGGGCGACCAGTTCGTGAGTGTGGAGCCAATACTTCTCGCCATTCTTGCCTCGTCATCCACGGCAGGAAGGATTCTGAAAGACGCAGGATGCAATGAAACGGAGATGCGCGCAGCTATCAATGAGCTGCGACAGGGACAAAAGGTGCAGTCGCAGTCGGCTGACGACAACTACCAGAGTCTCGCCAAGTATGCCAAGAACCTCGTGGAGGAGGCGCGTGCCGGCAAACTCGACCCGGTAATCGGTCGTGACGACGAGATACGCCGTGTGCTGCAGATACTCTCGCGCCGCACCAAGAACAACCCTATA